>CAJXLG010000069.1 GCA_913055885.1 uncultured Rhodospirillales bacterium | reverse complement strand
GCATGGGAGCGGCACCGTCACACATGAATTGACTGTACCGTCAGGATCCGATGGAAAAGAACTCGTCTGGACTTTTGTGCCGGTACTTACCAAGTCCACGGCGAGGAGCGGATTCCAGTCCGAAGCTGAAAACGACTTCACCAGAGAGATAGGTGCATCAAATACTGCCTGTGCACCCACTGGATGTGCCGTTATCCTTGACTCTAATATAGGCGACAAAGGTAGCGGCACCCAGTCCGGTATCTCTATCGAACACCCCAGTACAGTACGTCCGGACGGAGAATTTGATATCACAGTCGATATATCTGGTGTCGCCACATCGGCTGTCGGGGTATACTCATCGTCTCTTGATACGAAACTTACAGTACAAGACTCCGACGGAGATGGCGTCAACGTCACGGACAGTCGCGCAGAGTTCATTGATGTGGAAGGCGACGGTGGCACTTACCAGATATCTGTCAACGTGACTAATTCATCATTAGGAGATACAGGAACTATAACAGCTTACGCGGGGGGTGAAGCAAATGAGGCGGACAACTATCGGTCGGTAACATCCACATTTACAGTATCGGAGTTAGAAGACTCACCGGTAAGCGGCGTCTCGGACACCCTCTGGACGGAGGTAACCGGCGACGGTACGCTGACGCTCGGAGACCTCGGTACCGCGATACAGGGGTACCAAGACAACGGAGAAATAAACGGCGTCGAGATCAGTCTCGGTGACCTCGGTAGCCTGATACAGCGGTATCAGAGTTAACCTAATTCTGATTACACATCTGTACTCTTCAGCCTATCCGAACGCCGCCTGTACTTGTCGAAAACATCTCTTGCCCACCCAACCGCCTCCGTATTCTCGGTCTCCAACATGGCGACAGGCATTCTATTTTCGTCCTCTGCTCCAAGACACAGTTTTCCGTCCATCAGACCTATCTGATACGATACCGGCTCCTCGTGAATCCATAGACTGAAGTTATCTGTACGCAGGTCTTTCTTGAGTTCCTCGCCGAACCATTCGCTTCCACGTATCGAATCTATGGTGCGTCTGTCTACTACCATTTCGACGGATTTCTCCCCCTCGCGTATCCCCTGACGTCCCACCTCAAAGCTCTCCGGTGCTATTGAGTTGGTCAGAACACGCACCTTGTCAGCACCAGCGGTGATCTCAGCGAGCCTCACCAGCGGCGCGACGGGATTCCGACTTGAAGCCCGCGTCACTTTTGCGTCAGATACTCCACTCAGCGAGAGGTCGGTTCGTCTTACGATGCTCAGAAACTCACGATACTCGTCGGTAGCCTTTATTTCTGAGACGTAGCCGCAAGTTATCTCTGCAATCAGTTCGCCCGGTTCGGTAAGCGCGTACCCACCACCAACGTTCGATATGATACCCTCCTGCTCCAGATGTTTCGTGGCTCTATGCGCCGTTGATTTAGACGTATCAACCCGCCGCCTCAGTTCGCTCTGACGTATCGGCTCATCGGCGTCCCTTAGTTCGGAGATATACGGTATGAGCTTGACTATCTTCGATATCTCCTCGGAATCCATGCGGTATAGTTGGAGTATATGCGACTTTAACTTTCCGATAGCGGAAATTCTCCGGATCTTGGAACTGTTCCGTTCGGTGAGTATATGATGGCTCCGCTTGTCTTGGAAATGTATCAACTATGGTATACGAAAAATCACAGGTATCGATAAGTAGAAGCGTAAGAGTGGGGTTGTTGGTCGCGGTCGTTCTCGTTGTATCCCTTACCGTTACGGGTGTGGCGGTACTCGCTCAGGAGGGACCAGACCAGACAAACGGCTCGTCGATACAGCTTGACGGTGAGTTCGGGTATGCATCGGGTGCTTCCGACTCTTTGAACCTCGGCGGAAAGTCGATGGCGATCCAGATGTGGGTCAAACACGACGGAACGAGCGACGAGGACGCTACACTCATCCGGAAAGGAAACGGGGGGTTTGAGGCTAGGTTCGTCGGGAGCGGTGAGGAACGCCCGATCTACTTCGATCTCGGTCGATCGTTCCAGTCTATCACCTCAAACAGCGGGATCCCTGCTGACCAGTGGACGCACGTCACGATCAACTACGACGGGAACAACCTCCAGATCTACGTCAACGGCGAACTCGACGCACAGACCGGGGAGGGCGCCGACATCGATACGGATCCTGGGGAACCACTCCGGATCGGGATTGGTTCTTCCGAGACGAGCGCCCGTTACGATGGACAGATTGACGACCTCCGGATCTGGGACACGTCGCTCAGCCTCTTCCAGAAACAGACGAACCCGTACGTCGAGCTGAGTGGGTCCGAATCCGGACTGGTTTCGTACTACACGTTCGACGGGAGCGGGAGTACGATCGTAGACCAAGCCGGTCAGAACGACCTCTCGATGGAGGCTACCGCCTCGAAGGTCACGCCGTCCAGGGCGTCCGTTTCATCGTCGTAGGAGAAGGACACGCCGTCGAAGCGCACGGGGCCGGCCTGGCGGGGCACGGGCGCGGGATTCTCCGGCTCCCGGATGGCGGGCACGCGGTCCACCAGGTTGAAGACGCGCTGAGCGCTGGCCAGGCCCTCCTGGATGATGGCGTTCACCTTCCCCAGGGCGCGCATGGGCTGGTAGGCCATCATGAGGGCCGTGATGAAGGAGAAGAAGGCGCCCGGCGTGGTGGCGCCCTGCACCACCCGGTGGCCGCCGTAGACCACCACGGCCGTGATGGCGACCCCGCCGAAGGCGTCGATGATGGGCTGGGCCGCGGCGCGCACGCGGGCGGCGCGGAAGGCCAGGGTGAAGATGCTCTCCACGAAACCGTCCGCCTTGGCGCGCTCGTACGCCTCCATGCGATAGGCCTTGACCATGCGGATGCCGTGGAAGCTCTGCGACAGGGTGGTGGTGAGCTGGCCCATCTCGTGCTGGGTGTCGGCGGTCACCTTGCGGATGCGCTGGCCCAAACGATGGATGGGCACCACCGTCACCGGCGCCGCCACCAGGGCGACGGTGGCCAGCATCCACTGCTGATAGAACATGACGCCCACCAGGAAGATCACCGTCAGGGCGTCGCGCCCCACGCCCAGCAGGGCGTTGGACACGGCGAAGCGCATGCGCTCCACGTCGTAGGAGAAGCGTGACAGCAGGGTGCCCGTCTGGTGCGCCTGGAACAGCCCCACGTCCTGGTTCAGGAGCCCGGCGAACAGGCGGCTCTGGGTATCGGCCACCACGCGGTGGCCGACGTAGGCCATGAAGGTTTCCTGGGCGTAGGAGGCGATGCTCTTCACCAGGAAGGTGACGAGCACGGCGCCCCCCACGAGCCACAGCATCTGCTCGTCCTTCTGGACGAAGACCTTGTTCACCACCGGGTCCATGAGCCAGGCGGTGAGGGCCTGGGTGCCGGCGACGAGCACCATGGCGATGACGGCGAAGACGAGCTGAAGGGTGTAGGGGCGCACGGACTCGCGCACGAGCCGGCGCAACAGCACCATGCTCCGCTCGTCGTTCAGGGGCAGCTTGTCGGAAATGCCGTCCTTGGCAGCCATGCCGCCCTTGATAACGCTTCCGCCCCCGGCGCGGAAGGGCAAAACGCTGAAGAACACCTTGCCAACCCCGGGTGGCACCGGTTATTCCCCCGGTCATGGCGCACGACCCCAACACCCGCCAGCGCCCGCCCGGCCACGACGAGCCGCCGGTCACCGAGCGCTTCCTGCAGGAGCGCAGCGGCCCCCTCCGGGGCCTCAACTGGCCCGTGACCGTGGCCTCGTCGGTCATCGTCCTCGGCTTCCTGATCTTCGGCGCCGGGTGGACGGAGACGGCGGGCACGGTGTTCCAGTGGGTGCAGGACAAGGCGCTCGTCGGCTTCAAGTGGCTCTACATCACCCTGGTGACGGTGATCCTGGCCTTTGTCATCTGGCTGGGGTTCGGGCGCTACAAGAACGTGCGCCTGGGCGGCGACGACGAGGTGCCGGAATACGGCCTGATGTCGTGGTTCGCCATGCTCTTCGCCGCCGGCATGGGCATCGGCCTGATCTTCTGGAGCGTCTCGGAGCCCCTGAGCCACTTCGCCGGCAACCCCTTCGCCGAGCAGGCGGAAAGCCCGCAGGCCGCGGCCACGGCCATGCGGCTCACCCTGTTCCACTGGGGCCTGCACCCGTGGGCGGTGTACGCCTTCGTGGCGCTGACGCTGGCCTATTTCGGCTACCGGCGGAACCTGCCGCTGACCATCCGCACCACCCTCTATCCCCTCGCGGGCTCGCGCATCTGGGGCCCCCTGGGGCACGCGGTGGACACGGCCGCCGTCTTCGGCACGGCCTTCGGCGTGGCCACTTCCCTGGGCCTGGGTGTGCAGCAGATGAGCACGGGCCTCAACCGCATGTTCGGCCTGCCCCCGACGCAGACGGTGCAGCTCGGCATCGTCGCCGCCGTCACCCTGGCCGCCACCGTTTCCGTCTATTCCGGCGTGCGGCGGGGCATCCGGGTGCTGTCGGACATCAACCTGCTCCTGAGCTTTTTCGTCATGGCCCTGTTGCTGGCGGCCGGGCCGACGCTCTTCCTCCTCGGGCTGGTGCCGCAGACGGTGGGCCAGTACTTCCAGCACCTGCCGGAGCAGAGCCTCTATACCGGCGCCCTGGGGCCCAGCGAATGGCAGGAGGCATGGACCCTCTATTACTGGGGCTGGTGGGTGGCCTGGTCGCCCTTCGTGGGGCTTTTCATCGCCCGCGTCAGCCGCGGCCGGACCCTGCGCGAGTTCGTCACCGGCGTCATGCTGGCGCCCACCATCCTGACGGTGGTGTGGCTGGTGGTCTTCGGCGGCACGGGGCTGCACCAGGAGTTGAACAGCGACGGTAACCTCTTGAGCGCCCTGAACGAGGACGTGACGCTGCCCCTCTTCACGCTCTTCGACAACCTGGCGGTGCCGCAGGTGATGGGGGCCGGGCTCATCACCCTGCTGGTGGCCATCTACTTCGTGACGAGCTGCGATTCCGGCACGCTCGCCATCGTCACCATGCTCTCGTGCGGCGGCGAGAACCCGCCCGTCCGCCACCGCATCACGTGGGGCCTGACGCTGGGCGCCATCGCGGCCGTGCTCCTGGTGGCGGGCGGCCTGCAGGCATTACAGGCGGCCGCCATCGCGGCGGGCCTGCCCTTCTCTCTGGTGATGGTCCTGATGCTGGTGAGCTTCGTGCGCGGCCTGCGCCGCGAGGAACCTCAGGCCCCGCGCGACCGCACCGTCTTCACCCGCCCCGCCGAGCCCTGGACCGGAAGGGGGTGAGGGACGGCGTCGCCGGCGAAGCGGCGGGGGCCGCCTGCCGGGAGGTGATCAAGGGGGCTCCCCGACGCTGCGCATGGATTTTGGGTGGCGCTTCGTCCTGGCTGTAGGGCAGGCTGGTCTCCGAGTTTGACGGGGGGAGCCCCGGCTGACGGACCTGGGGCTGGCCCAGGCCGGAGGCGTCGAGGGCGCCGGGCGACTCACCGGAACACCGCCCTACATGGCGCCCGGGGCCGTGCGCGGCGAGCCCCTGGACCGGAAGGGATGGGGGCGGTGCCGTCAACACGACGATATATCGGGCATCGTCATCTGAGGTGCTTCGCCGAAGGCGAAGCCTCGAAAGCGCCGTCCTGAGATGCTCCGCCTTCGGCGGAGCCCGAAGGGATGAGGCGGCCAACGGCTGCCAAACCAATCAAGCGGAATGCGCATGAGCCATGACAATGACGCCGGCTGCTTTCCTCGGCATGGGCCTCGTTGTCGCCTTGGCGTTTATCGTCAGCATCGGCTCTGTGCGTCAAGTGCGCCGCGACGAGAAAAAGCACCGGGGCGAGTGACCGTCCCGCTCCGCCTGTCTATTCCTCCCCCGTTTCCGCCGGCGCCCGCGCCGCTTCCCGCCGCCATGTCCTGGGCGCCTGCCCCGTGGCCTGGCGGAAGACGCGATTGAAGGACGACAGGCTGTTGAAGCCCACGGCGAAGGCGATGCTGGAGACCTGGGCGTCCGTCTGGCGCAGGCGGGTCTTGGCGTCTTCCACCCTGTAGCTGTTGATGAGGTCGTTGACGCGCCGGCGGAAGACGGCGTTGACGGCGCGCGACAGCACGTGCTCGGGAACCTCCGCCGCCGCCGCCAGCTCCCGTCGGCCGAAGCCGGGCTGGCGGTAGAGCCTGTCGCGCGCCAGGAGGGCCTCGACCTGTTCCGCCAGGGCGCGGTCGGCCTCGGTGATCGCCGGCTCGCGCCCGGGGTCGCCGGTCCCTTCCGCTTCCACCGCGTCCGCCGCCGCGTCGGCCGGCGTGGGCCCGGCCCCGGCCGCGATGCCGGGGAAGACCCGCAGCACGGAGGATGCCACCAGATAGACGAAGCCCAGCGCCAGCACGGTGACGCTCGCCTGCGCCGCCCACGGCCGCACCACCCCGGCGACGGCCGCCAGGTCGAAGGCGAGGCGCGCCACCGTCAGGGCGATGAGGGCCATGACCAGGGCGTATTTCTCGCGCCCGTGGTCCGCCTGCCGCAGCGCCCCCAGGCCGCGTCCGGCGGCCAGCATCAGGGCCAGCAGCACGCCACCGCCGGCCACGGCGCGGTAGAGTCCCACGAAGGGCATGGGGTCGAGGCAGGGCAGGGGGGCGGCGCACACCTCGCCGGGCGCCGCGCCCGCCATGACCACCGGCAGGCCCACGGCGGGCACGGCGAGCACCAGCCAGTGGGGTGCCGGCGGCACGCGGCCGTGGACGAGCTGGAGGACCAGCAGGTAGGTGAAGGCGATGCCGAACAGGTCGCCCGCCAGCAGCGGCGCGTGCAGCGCCGGCATGTCGAAGGCCTCGTGCAGCGGCACCAGGAAGGTGCACGCCAGCCCCAGGAAGTACAGCACCGCCGGGAGGGTGCTGCGCGACCGGCCCGCCACGCCCAGGTAGCCGGCCAGGAAGACGCTCTGCAGCGCCCCGGCGAGCTGAAGGGCCTGGGGCAGGGTGAGCAGGATGCTGGTGAGCGCCCCCCGCATCGCGGCCGCCGGGTCAGGGCGCGGCGCCGGCGCGCACCACCTCGCCGTGGTGGGGGCATGCCGGCTCGCACAGGCTCACCACGGGGTCGGTGCGGTCGGCGGGGTCGGGGGCCTTGTCGGGCGGCTCGCCGGGGAAGGCGTGGCGCCGGTGGCCGGTGCGCAACGGCCCGGGGTCGAGGACGTTGGCGCGGATGTTCGTGGGGCCCAGCTCCCCCGCCCAGGTCCGCACCATGGTCTCCAGGGCCGCCTTGCTGGCGGCGTGGGCGCCCCAGTAGGGGTGCACGCCGTCCGTCACGCCGCAGGTCATGAAGACGGCGCGCCCGGCGTCCGACTGGCGCAGGAGCGGGTCCAGGGAGCGGATGAGCCGGAAGTTGGCCGTGACGTTGGTGGCGAAGACCTTTTCCCAGGTTTCCGGGTCCTGGTGGCCCAGGGGGCTCAGGTCGCCGACGAGGCCGGCATTGCCCACCAGCACGTCGAGCCGGCCGTGGCGCTGGAACAGGGCGGCCCCCACCTGGTCCACGGTGGCGCCGTCGGTGACGTCGGCGGGCACCAGGCTGGGCTGCGCGCCGCCCTCGGCCTGGATGGCGTCGTCCACTTCCTCCAGGCCCGCCTGGGTGCGGGCGAGGAGCACGGTCTGTGCCCCCTCGCGGGCGAGGCGGCGCGCCACGGCGGCGCCCAGGCCGCGCGACGCGCCGGTGACGAGGGCGATGCGGCCGGCCAGGCGGCCGTCGGGGGCTTGGCTCATGGTGCGCTCACTCCCGGGGTTCCAGCATGGAGAGCTGAATGGGCTGGGTGCCGCCGTCCTTGTCGGTGAGCGGCGTGGGGTAGTCGCCCGTGAAGCAGGCGTCGCAGAACTGCGGCGTTTCCGGATCGCGGTGGTCCTCGCCGGCGGCGCGGTAGAGGCCGTCCCAGGAGGTGTAGGCGAGGCTGTCCACGCCGATGGCCTGGGCGATGCCGTCCATGTCGTGGCGCGCCGCCATGAGCTGGCTGCGCTCGGGCGTGTCGATGCCGTAGAAGCACGAGTGCGTGGTGGGCGGGCTGGAGATGCGCATGTGCACCTCCGTGGCCCCGGCGGCGCGGATCATCTCCACGATCTTGCGGCTGGTGGTGCCGCGCACGATGGAATCGTCCACCAGCACGACGCGGCGCCCGGCGATCTCGCCGGCGTTCACGTTGTGCTTGAGCCGGACGCCCAGGTTGCGAATGGTGTCCGTGGGCTGGATGAAGGTGCGGCCCAGGTAGTGGCTGCGGATGATGCCCAGCTCGAAGGGCAGGCCGGCCTCCTCGGCGAAACCCAGGGCGGCGGGCACGCCGGAATCGGGCACGGGCACCACCACGTCGGCGTCCACGGGGTTCTCGCGGGCGAGCTGGGCACCGATGCGCTTGCGCACGCCGTACACGTTGCGGCCCTCGACGAAGCTATCGGGCCGGGCGAAATAGATGTGCTCGAAGATGCAGAAGCGGCTGGGCCGGCTGGTGAAGGGGAAGAAGCTGTGCACCCCGGCGTCGTCGCAGATGACGATCTCGCCCGGCTGGATGTCGCGGTCGTAGGTGGCGCCCACCATGTCCAGGGCGCAGGTCTCCGAGGTGAGCACGGGGCAGCCGTCCACCCAGCCCAGCACCAGCGGCCGCACGCCCAGGGGGTCGCGCATGCCGATCATGGCCTCGTCGGTCATGGCCACCATGCTGTAGGCGCCCTCCACCTGGCGCAGGGCGTCGATGATGCGCTGGCGCACGGTGGTGTACAGGCTGATGGCGATGAGGTGGATGATCACCTCGGTGTCCGTGGTGGACTGGAAGAGGCAGCCGCGCTGGACGAGCTGCTGCCGCAGCGTCAGGGCGTTGGTGAGATTGCCGTTGTGGCACAGGGCGAAGCCGCCGAAGGCGAAGTCGGCGAACAGCGGCTGGACGTTGCGCAGCACCGTGTCGCCCGCCGTGGAATAGCGCACGTGGCCGATGCCCATGTGGCCCGTCATGCGGGCGGTGGCCGCCGACGACGCCTGGAAGATGTCGTGCACCATCCCCTGGTCGCGGTGGCTGTGGAACTGCTGGCCGTCGAAGGTGACGATGCCGGCGGCCTCCTGGCCCCGGTGCTGGAGGGCGTGCAGCCCGAGCACGGTGAGCTGAAGGGCCTCGCTGTGGCCCGAGATGCCGAAGACGCCGCATTCGTCGCGCAGGTGGTCGGCGTCGGCGTCGGGGTCGTCGTCGTGGGGGGTCACGGTGGCCTGCCTTCCTTGACGGGGTTTCGCGGCGCCGGGCTCAGGGGCTGTCCTGCTTGCCGCCGCCGTCCTCTTTCTGGCGGTTCTCGATGAGCTGTTCAAGGTCCCGGCGCTGGCCCTCGGTGTAGCCGGGGTCCTGCTCCTTCCCGCCCTCGTCCGGGGCGGCCGGGTCGGGGCGGCTCAATTCCTCGTAGGTCTCCTGCATCTCCCGGGCGTCCTCCAGGGCGTCGCGGCCCTGCCGGGTCTTCTCCTTGGCGATGCGGTATTCCTCCGGCACCAGGCTCATGATGACGTGGCCGCCCACGGCGGCCACGGGGGCGACGCGGGCGTCGCGCACCCAGCCGGGGCGGTCCTCGCCCTCGGCCACCAGGAGGCCCGCCGCCAGCCACGCCAGGCTGACGATGACGGCGCCGCGCACGAGGCCGTACAGGAATCCCAGCGACCGGTCCAGGGCGTTGAGGGCGCTCTCGCGCATGTGGCCGTCCGCCCAGCGGGCGAGCACGGTGATGACCACGAGCACCACCAGGAAGATGACGAAGGCGGCGATGCCGTCGGCCACCATGCTGTTGAGGGGGATGGTGTCGCGCACCCACGGGCGCACCAGGGGCAGGCCGTAGAGGGCGGCGAAGATGGCGGCGACCCAGCCGACGACGGCCAGGATCTCGTGCACGAAACCGCGCATGAAGGCCAGGACGCCGGAGGCGAGCAGGAGGATCGCCACCACCACGTCCAGCCAGGTCAGGGCAAGAGCGTCCATGCTTCCTACTCGTTCCCCCGGGCTTCCGGGAAGAGGGCCACCAGGTCGCGCAGGTGGCCCAGTTCACGCAGGGCGATGTCGTGACCGCCGGCACCCTGCTGTTTGCGCTGTCGCGGCGGGCGCGGCAGCAGGGCCGCCTGGAAGCCCAGCTTGGCCGCCTCCTTGAGGCGGGCGTCCGCCTGCATCACCGGGCGCACCTCGCCGGACAGGCCGATCTCGCCGAACACCGCCGTGTCCGCCGGCATGGGCGTGTCCGTGGCGGACGACACCAGGGCCGCCGCCACGGCGAGGTCGGCGGCGGGCTCCGTGATGCGCAGGCCGCCCGCCACGTTCAGATAGATGTCCCGCCCGGCGAGGACAAGGCCGCAGCGGGCCTCCAGCACGGCGAGCACCATGGCCAGCCGGTTGGCGTCCCACCCTACCACGGCGCGGCGCGGCGTCGCCAGGGCGGAGGGGGCGACGAGGGCCTGCACCTCCAGCAGCACGGGGCGCGACCCCTCCAGCCCGGCGTACACGCAGGCGCCGGCGACGTTGCCGTGGCGCTCGGCCAGGAACAGGGCGGAGGGGTCCGGGACCTCCTCCAGGCCCTGGTCGCTCATCTCGAAGACGCCGATCTCGTCCGTGGCGCCGAAGCGGTTCTTGACGGTGCGCAGGATGCGGTAGGGGTGGCCGCGCTCGCCCTCGAAGTAGAGCACCGTGTCCACCATGTGCTCCAGGACGCGGGGCCCGGCGATCTGGCCCTCCTTGGTGACGTGGCCCACCAGGAAGAGGACGATGCCGCGCCGCTTGGCGACGCGGATGAGCTCCTGGCCGGCGGCGCGCACCTGGCCGACGGTGCCCGGGGCGCTGTCCAGGGTGTCGATGAACATGGTCTGGATGGAATCCACCACCACCAGGGCGGGGGCGTCGGGCGTGTCCAGGGTGGTGACGAGGTCGCGCACGCTGGTGGCGCCGGCGAGCCGCACGGGCGCCCCGGCGATGCCCAGCCGCCGGGCGCGCAGGCGCACCTGCTCCACGGCCTCCTCGCCGGAGAGATAGACGCTGACGGCCTCCGGGGCCAGGGCGGCCGCCGCCTGCAACAGCAGGGTGGACTTGCCGATGCCGGGATCGCCGCCCACGAGCACGGCGGAACCGGGCACCAGGCCACCGCCGCAGGCGCGGTCCAGCTCCTGGATGCCGGTGGTGAGCCGGGGCTGCGGCCGGCTGTCGCCCTGGAGGGGGACGAAATCCACCGTGCGCCCGCGCGCCGCGCCGCGCCCGCCGCCCAGGCCGCCGGGCGCGGACTCCTGCGGCGCTTCCTCGGCGACGGTGTTCCAGTTCCCGCAGGCGTCGCAGCGCCCCTGCCACTTGGCATAGACGGCGCCGCACTCCTGGCACACGAAACGGGACGCGCTTTTGGCCACGGGATGCCTTTGTTGGCTGTTTGACGGCGGCCGCACCCTAACAGCCACCGGCCGGCTTGGCATCCATGGACGAAGGCCAGAGGGGACGGCCTGGAATGCCGACGTTACGGCCGGCGTGATGCCCGCCACAGGGCCGGGCATCCATTCGTCTCCTTGCCCCGCCCCGACTCCCTTTGGCAGTCGGCGTACGAGATGGACAGCAAAGCGCCGGATGAGGATGACAAAAAGAACGGATTCTCGACGGGACGGGTGCAGTCGGGAACGCGCACGGCAGGCATCCTGATAGATATGATATTGGAACAACAATAAAAATATAAGCAGTAAACCCGTTTAATTCCTCAGGAAACCTCTCATTTTGTTCTTGATCTGTCCGCCGCGCGTTGGGTGCCCGGAGTGAATCCGGTTCGACGGTGCACGGACCTGCTCAGCAACTCCGGGATTGATGTCTGGGAGATGTTCGCCGACTGGGTACCCGAGGTGGTGGGCAACGCCCGGGAGATCGTGGTGGTGATCGACTGGACCGAATTCGACCCGGATGACCAGGCGACCGTGATGGTGGGCCTGATCACCTCGCATGGCCGCGCAGCGCCTGCTGGCGGTGCTGGATACCCTCACCCCCGCCGACTCCGGCGGCTTTTTCAGCTACACGGGCGAGGCGCTGCC
>CAJXLG010000068.1 GCA_913055885.1 uncultured Rhodospirillales bacterium | reverse complement strand
GAGGCCATGCCTGAGGGCATGGCACCTCAAGACGACGACTATGTAGTGAATATCTTTAATGGGCAGTCATCCTGAGGTGCTCCGCCGAAGGCGGAGCCTCGAAGGATGAGGCCACCCGACGGGTGTTTGAGAAAAACGGGGAAAGTCCCGGCGCGCCACTGTTGTCCGCGCCGGCCCGCACCCGTATAAACACGGCCATGCGCATTGTGCTCCTGGACGATTCCGTCACCTTCGACGCCACCACCCCGGCCACGCGGCCGCTGGGCGGGGCGGAGAAGGCCTTCGCCGCGCTGCCCGGGGCGCTGGCCCGGCGCGGCCACGACGTGACGGTCATCAACAACTGTCCCGCGCCCGCCACCCTGGAGGGCGCGCGCTGGCTCACGTGGACGGCGGCGCGTCCCGAGTCGGCCGACGTGCTCATCGCCTCGCGCAAGGCCGGGCTGCTGGAAACGCTGCCCAAAGCGACCCATCGCCTGTTGTGGGTCATGGCGCCGGCCACCTACCTGGACAAGGGCCCCAACCGGCGGCGGCTCAACCGGACGAAGCCAACCCTGGTGTTCCAGGGCGAACGCCACCGCGACGGCTGGACGCCGTGGAAGAGCTTCCGCCGCGCCGTCGTCCCGCCCGGCGTGACGCGCCCCTACCTGGAGGCGGAGGCCCCCCAGCCGGCACGGCCGCCGCGCGCCGTGGTCACGGCCCACCCGCGCCACGACGTGGCGTGGCTCCTGGACGTGTGGCGCGACCATGTGGTTCCCCGGGTCCCCGATGCCGCACTGCACCTCTATTCGGGCGTGCTCACCGCCGCCGAGGCGGGGCGGGAGGCGCCGCCGGAGGACCTGCGGCCCGTGCTGGCCAAGGCGCGCGAGACGCCCGGCGTGGTGCTGTGCCAGCCCCAGGGCGACCGGGCCATGGCGGAGGCCTATCGCGCGGCGCGGGTCCACCTGCATCCGGGCGTGAACAGCGACGTCCTGGCGGGCACCGTTGCCGATTCCCAGGCCGTGGGCTGTCCCGCCGCGGGGCGGCCGCACGGGGCCCTGCCGGAACGCGTGCGCAACGGCCAGACGGGCTTCCTGGTGCCCGATGCCGAGGCGCTGGGGAACGTGGCCGTCCAGCTCCTTACCGACGACGCCACGTACGACGCCATGAGCCGCGACGCCCGCCATCTCCAGGCGGGGCGCGACTGGGACGTGGTGGCCGCCGAGTTCGAGCCCCTGTGGCAGCAGCGCTAGCCCGGATTTTGCGCGGACTCGACGGGCTGCGTTGGCTCTGCGCCGTGACGATTGCGAGGAGAAGGCCCGCAGACGATGCTGACACATCTTCAAGGGGGTTCGACGTTGCAAGCGGCCGGCGCAGGCCAACCCTTCGGGCGCCGGTGGCGTTGGCACAGTCTGCGTCACAGCGCTTGCCCGATGGGGGAGCATCGGGCGGCGCGCTGCCTGCCCCGGACCCCGATCCGGGGTCATGCCCTCGACCCCGATCGAGGGTCCTGGCCTGTGCCGAACGACATCGGCGCGCAGCCATCGACTTTGTGCAAAGTCCGGGCTAGGGCGAGGGGGGCGGCATGCGGCTGCTTTTCGTGACGGCCACCCGCATCGGCGACGCGGTCCTCTCCACGGGGCTCCTGGATCATCTGCTCAAGCAGTACCCGGACGCCCGCGTGACGGTGGCCGCGGGCCCGGCGGCGCTTCCCCTGTTCGCCGCGGTGCCCGGGCTGGAGCGCCTCATTCCCGTGGCCAAGCGGTCCACCGGCCTGCACTGGTTCCATCTGTGGCGGCGCGTGGCCTTCACCCGCTGGGCGATGGCCGTGGACCTCAAGGGCTCGGCGCTCACGTGGCTCATTCCCGCTCGCCGCCGCCTCGTGGGCGGCCGGCCCGACCCCGACGGGCACCGGGTGGAGTCCCTGGGGCGCCTGGTGCGCGCCGATCCGCCCCCGGCGCCCCGCCTGTGGACGGGACCTTCGGCGCACGCCGGGGCGGAACGCCACGTGCCCGGCGACGGCCCCGTCCTGGCCCTGGGCGTGACGGCCAACTGGACGCCCAAGGTGTGGCCGGCCGAGCGCTTCATCGCCCTGGCGCATCGGTTGACGGCCGCCGACGGGCCGCTGCCCGGCGCCCGCATCGCCGTCTTCGGCGGCCCCGGCGAGCGCGACCAGGCGGCGCCCGTGCTGCGGGCCTTCCCCGGGGCCATGGACCTCGTGGGCGGTGTGGACCTGCTCACGGCGGCGGCGTGCCTGGGGCGCTGCACCCTGTTCGTGGGCAACGATTCCGGGCTGATGCACATGGCGGCGGCGGCGGGGACGCCCACGCTGGGCCTTTTCGGTCCCAGCGAGGACCGCCATTACGCGCCCTGGGGACCGTGCGCGGCCGCCGTGCGCACCCCCCTGAGCCGGGCCGAGCTTTTCGAGCGCGGCGACAACGGCGGCCCCGTGGACCATCGCACCGCCCCCAACCTCATGGGCGGCCTCACCGTGGAGCGGGTGGAGGCGGCGGTGCACGACCTGTGGCGGCGCTGCGGCGCGGGGGAGGCGGCGTGACGGAAGGGCCCACCCTGTCTGCCCTGGTGACGGTGCACAACGAGGCGGATCAGCTTGCCGCCTGCCTGGACACCCTCACGTTCGCCGACGAGATCGTGGTGGTGCTGGACAAGTGCACCGACGAGTCGGGCGCCGTGGCGGCGCGCCATACCGACCGCCTGGTCGAGGGCGCGTTCGACCGCGAGGGCGGGCGCCGCAACGCCGGCATCGCCGCCTGTTCCGGCGACTGGGTCCTGGAAGTGGACGCCGACGAGCGCGTGCCGCCCGCCCTGGCGGAGGAGATCCGCGCCACCATCGCCCGGACCGATGCCGACTGGCACGAGATCCCAGTGGACAACTACGTGGGCGGGCGGCTGGTGCGCCACGGCTGGGGCGCTTCCTTCGGCAAGGCGGCCTATCCGGGGCTGTTCCGCAAGGGGGCCAAGCACTGGGGGCCGGAGCGCGTCCACCCGTCGCTGCAATGGCGCGGGCGCCGGGGCGCCATGCTGGAAAGCCGCCTGGTGCACTACGTGGACCGCGATATCTCCGACATGCTGCGCCGCCTGGACGGCTATTCCACCCTGCGGGCGCGCGACCTGCGGGATTCGGGGAATATCGGCTCCTTTGCCAACAACCTGCGGCGCCTGTTCTCGCGTTTCTTCAAGTGCTATGTGGGCCGGCGCGGCTACCGCGAGGGCGGCTATGGTTTTCTCATTGCCCTCTTTGCCGGGCTCTTCCCCTTGTTGAGTTACCTCAAGGCGCGCCTGGAGGTGGATTGATCATGGCCCGTATCGTTCTCGCCGACGACGGCATCGCGTTCGACGGCCGCACGCCGGAAGTCAGGCCCCTGGGGGGCGCGGAAAGTGCCGTGGTCAATCTCGTCGGGGCCCTGGCGCGGCGGGGGCACAGCGTCACCGTGCGCAACAGGTGTGACGGCCCGCTGGACCACGACGGCGTCGCCTGGCGACCCATCGGCGAGGGCATCCGGGAGCCCGCCGACCTCTACATCGCCAACCGCGGCCACCGGCTCATTGATGCCGCGCCCGCCGCCCGGCGGACGGCCTTCTGGCTGCACAATCCGGCCGGATACATCCTTAAGTGGCGTTACCTGTGGCGGCTGTGGCGCGTGCGTCCGGCCCTCGTCTTCCTGGGTGCGTACCATGCCTCGACGTGTCCGCGCTGGGTGCCCAACGGTGGCCGGCACACCATCCCCTACGGCATCGATCCCCTGTTCCGGGACGCGGAACCGGCCGCCGACCCGCCACCCGCGCCGCGCGCCGTTTTCGCCTCCAATCCCCTGCGGGGCCTGGACTGGCTCGTGGATGTATGGGCGGAACGCATTCGGTCCGCCGTTCCCGGGGCGGAACTGCATATCTTCTCCGGCACCGCGCCCTACGGCACCCACGGCGACGGCAAGGCGGACGCCATGAACGCCGTCCTCGAAAAGGCGGCGGCCCTGGCCGGCCACGGCGTGGTGCGCCGCGATCCGGTTCCCAAACCGGCCCTTCTGGACGAACTGCGGTCGGCGCGGGCGCTCCTTTACAAGGGCGACGTCAACGAGACCTTCTGCCTCGCGGTGGGGGAGGCACAGGCGGCCGGCCTGCCCGCCGTGGTGACGCCGCTGGGGGCCATGCCGGAGCGCGTGGCGGACGGCGTCAGCGGTACCGTCGCCGCCGACGAGGCCGCCTTCGCCGAGGCTGCCGTGCGGCTGCTCACGGACGACGCCCACTGGCGCGCCCAACAGGCGGGTGCCCTGCGCACGGGGCGCGCCTGGGGCTGGGACGATGCCGCCGCCGCCTTCGAGGCCCTGGTGCCGGAGGACGACTCATGCGCGTGATGCACCTCATGGCGGGCGCCCGGCACGGCGGCGCCGAGGCCTTCTTCGACCGCCTGGTGCCCGCCCTGGCGCGCGCCGGGCTGGAACAGCGGGTGGTGGTACGCGGCTGGCCGGAACGCCTCGCCAACCTGCGCGCGGCGGGCGTGGAGGCCATCCCGGCGCGTTTCGGCGGGCCCCTCGATCCGCGCACCCCCTTGATCCTGCGCCGGGCCGTGCAAACCTGTGAGCCCCATGTGGTGCTGTCGTGGATGAGCCGGGCGGCGCGCGCCTGTCCGCGCGGGCCCTTCGTGCACGCGGCGCGCCTGGGGGGCTACTACAAGCTGAAGGCCTACCGCCGCTGCCACCATCTGGTGGCCAACACGCCCGACATCCGCCGCTACCTGCTGGCGGGCGGCTGGCCGGCGGAGCGGGTGCACTACCTGCCCAACTTCGTCCATTCGGAGGCGGCGGCGCCCGTGGCGCGCCACGCCCTGGCCACGCCGGAAGACGCCCCGGTGCTCCTGGCCCTCGGCCGGTTGCATCCCAACAAGGCGTTCGACACCCTGTTGAACGCCCTGGCGCGGCTGCCCGGCGCGTGGCTGTGGCTGGCGGGCGACGGACCCGGGCGCGAGGCCCTGGAAGCCCTGGCGCACGGCCTGGGCGTGGCGGAGCGCGTGCGCTTTCTGGGCTGGCGGGAGGACACCGCCGTCCTCATGGCCGCCGCCGACCTCGCCGTGGTATCGGCGCGCCACGAGCCCCTGGGCAACGTGGTGCTGGAGGCCTGGGCACAGCGGCTGCCGGTGGTGGCCTGCGCGAGCGAAGGGCCCGGCGCCCTGATCGACGACAACGCGACGGGGCTGCTGGCCCCGGTGGACGATGCCGACGCGCTGGCCGGGGCCGTGCGCCGGGCCCTGGACGACGGCGCGCTGCGCGCGCGGCTGGCCGAGGCCGGCCATGCCGCGTGGGCGGAGGGCTACACGGAAGCGGCGGTGGTCCGGCGCTATCTCGAGTTTTTCCGGGAGGTGAGCACCTGATGTGTGGTATCGCGGGGTTCATGCCCACGGCCCCCGGCGCGCCCGACAGCGGGCGCGTGGACGCCATGGCGGCGGCCCTGGGCCATCGCGGCCCCGACGGCAGCGGCCGTCTGTCCCGCGAGGGCATTGCCCTGGTGCAGACGCGTCTGGCCATCATCGACGTTGCCGGTGGCAATCAGCCGCTGCACGAGCCGAACGGGGCGGCCCTGGTGGCCAACGGCGAGATCTACAACTACCGCGAGCTGGCGAAGGACCTGGGCGACGGCGTCCTGCGCACCGATTCCGACTGCGAGGTGCCGCTGCCGTTGTACCGGCGTGACGGCCTGGACTTCGTCCATCGGCTGCGCGGCATGTACGCCCTGGCCCTGCACGATCCCGTGGGCGCGCGCGGCCCGGGCGGCCGGCTGATCCTGGCCCGCGACCCCTTCGGCATCAAGCCGCTGTACTACGCCGAGACGCCCGACGGCCTGGCCTTTGCCTCGGAGCCGCAGGCCCTGCTGGCGGCGGGCCTGGTGGCGCGCCACGCCACCGGCCACGGGGACAGCGAGCTTCTCAACCTTCAGTTCACCACCGGCGGCGACAGCGTCTTCGCCGGCGTGCGCCGCGTGCTGCCGGGCGAGACCCTGGTGGTGGAGCGCGGCCGGGTGGTGGAGCGCCACAAACGCCCGGCCCTGCCCGCCGATGGCGACGGCGCCCTGCCCATGCGCGAGGCCACGGCCCTGGAAAGCCTGGATCAGGTGCTCACCGACAGCGTGGACAAGCATCAGCGGGCCGACGTGCCCTACGGCATGTTCCTGTCGGGCGGCCTGGACAGCTCGGCGCTGCTGGCCCTCATGGCGCGCCTCAACGACCGCCCGGTGGTGGCCTTCACGGCCGGTTTCCCGGGCACCGGCGTGCGCGACGAGCGCGCCCACGCCGCCGACGTGGCGCGCGCGGTGGGCGCCGAGCACCATGAGGTGCCCTTCGACGAGGACGACTTCTGGCGCCTGCTGCCGCGCGTGGCGGCGGCGCTCGACGATCCCGCCGCCGACTACGCCGTGCTGCCCACCTTCAAGCTGGCGGAGGCGGCGTCGCGGCACGTCAAGGTGATCCTGTCGGGCGAGGGGGGTGACGAGATGCTGGCCGGCTACGGCCGCTACCGTCACGTCCTCAAGCCGTGGCCCTTCCGCAAGCGGGCGCGGCGGCGCGGCGCCCTGGAGGGCCTGGGCCTCCTGCGCGACAGCCACCGGGGCTGGCGCGAGGGCATCGCCGCCGCCGAGCGCGAAGAGATGCTGCCCGGGCGCACGCCCCTCCAGGTGGCCCAGGCCGTGGACTGCGTGGACTGGCTGCCCAACGACCTGCTGCTCAAGCTGGACCGCTGCCTCATGGCGCACGGCGTGGAGGGCCGCGTGCCCTTCCTCGACCCGGACGTGGCGTCCTTCGCCTTCCGCCTGCCGGACCACCTCAAGGTGTGGCGCAATCAGGGCAAGTGGCTGCTGCGCCGCTGGCTGGAGCGCCACCTGCCGGAATCCCGGCCCTTCTCCCCCAAGCGCGGCTTCACCGTGCCCGTGGGCCAGTGGATCGGCCGGCGCGGCAACGAGCTGGCGCCCCTGGTGGCGGAGAACCCGGCGGTCGCCGCCATGTGCCGGCCCGACCGGGTGCGCGCCCTGTTCCGGGAACTGGCCGAGCGCCCGCAGGGCGGCCGCCGGGGTTTCGCCGCCTGGGTGCTGCTGTTCTACGCCCTGTGGCACCGGGCGCACGTCGCCGGGCATGGCCTCGCCGACGACGGGGTCTCCGCCCTCATGGATGTGCGCGGGTAGGAGCGGCCGGACAGCGGCATCACCGCCGGAAGATCACCCGTCGTCCTGTTCCGCCACGCCTGAGTCCATGCGCTGGAGGTTGCGGCGGGCGGTGGCGGCGGCCGGGTCGTCCGGGTGGGCGCGCAGGAGCCTGAGCCACGCCGCGCGGGCCTTGTCCTTGTTGCCGGCGAGCCGTTCCAGGATGCCCTTTTCCAGGAGGGCGCCCGGATCGTCCGGGTCGATCTCCAGGGCGCGCGCCAGGTCCGTGCGGGCAAGGCCGAGGGTGTCCAGGTAACGGTAGGCGGTGGCCCGCAGCACCAGGGCCTCCACGTGCTCCGGATCGGCCTCCAGGGCAGCGTTGAGGTCGTCCACCACGGCCCAGTAGGCGCCCTTCTGCGCCCGGATCAGGGCGCGGGTGACGCGCAGGCCGGGATCGTCGGGCTTGAGCTCGATGGCCGCCGAGGCCGTCTCGCGGGCCCGCTTGAGCTTTCCGGCCGCCAGCCACGAGTCCGCCGCCTGGCCCAGCAGGCGGGCGCGGGCCCCGGCCGGCGCATCCAGGGTGCGGCCCAGTTCCGCCAGGCGCCAGGCCGCCTCCTGGTGGGCTCCCAGCGCCCGCAGGGCGGCCGCGGCGCAGTGGCGGGCGGCGTTGCCGCCGCCCAGCCCCTCCCACGTCACCGCGCGGTCGAAGGCCTTTTCCGGGTCGTTTTCCACGCGCTGGAGGCAGCGTTCATAGCGCGCGCCGTCGGCCGCCGGGGCCGGGGTCCCGGCGGGCGCCGCGGTCGCCCCCAGGAGGAGCAGGCTCAAGCCTGCGGCAAACAAGCGCATGATGGGCTTGACCGAACGATGGCGAACGTCCGTCACGATGCGTCACCCACCGGCTCGCGGACAAGGGTGCCGTCGGCCGTGCGCCGGATTCCGAAAACGTCGGGTCGGGGATCGTCGGCTTCCCAGAGGCCCGGCACGGCTGTTGTCGCTTCCAGCTCCCGGGCCCGGGCTTCGGCCGTGCGAACAAGGGCCGGCTCGCTTTCCGTGTGCCGGCCCACGCTGGTGGGCGCGGGCGGTCGGCCGTCCAGGATGCTCCACGACTCGTTGCGCTGCGGATCGCGTTGGTGGTCCCAGGCGAGGGCGGGACGGTCGGGCGGAGCCAGGCCCAACGCCCGGAAGGCGCGGCCCAGGGTGCGTTCCGGCCGGTGGGCGAGGGCCTCGTAGCGCACGAAGGTTACCTGGTCGGGCAACAGGCCGGCCACAGCCGCGACGCGGCCGAGCCCGTCCAGGGCCTGGCGGCAGACGGCCTCGCCGTCGATTTTTTCGCCCTTGGCAGCCATTCGTGTCGCCTGCGAAGCGACAATGTCGCGCAGGTCGCGCACCGTGACGATAATCGGGGCACCCGGAAAAAGCTCCGCGAGCTCCCGGGCCAGGACCAGGAGCTCAGGGCTCTTTTGCACCACCAGGCCCGGCCCGGCCGCCTCGGCCAGGTGGTCGAGGTAGGGCTGCAGGACGCGGTCCCGGTGAAAAAGCATAAGGGCGCCGCGATCGGCGAAATAATCGTAGGTGTGGATGTCGAAGATGCGCCTGGCGTGTTCGTAGGCGTGGATCAGGCCCGTCAGGTAGAAGCATTCCGCCAAGGGCCGCGCCACGGCCGGATGGTTGCAGATAAGCCCCTGAAGCATCAGGGTGCCGCTGCGCGCCGGTCCGGTAACGAAGATGAGATCCCGGTTGCCCAGAGTCATGGGCCATGCCCTTCCCGGTCAAACCGCCAGCCAGCGGTCCAGGTGCTTCTTGATCTGCTGGACCATCTCCGCATCGAAATCCGCCAGGAGGTCCTCCACGAGGTCGAACTGCGCCCGCTCGCGCTCGTTCAGGGTGGCGCTTTCCGCCACTTCCTTGCTGTGCTCGGCCCGGGCCGTGACCGTGCCGCGGGCGCGCGGCCCCGTGATGTGGAGGCGCCCGGCCAGGACGGCCGTGTAGCGTTCCCCCGGTTCGTCCGTGAAGAACCCTTCCACCCCTTCCTTCGGGGTGAGGCGGCGCACGAAAACCCCCGCCGTGGTGACGGTGAAGGTGGCCTCGGCGTCGCCGCCCGCCGCGTTCAGGCGCGCCCGCGCCCAGCGGGCCGCGGCGTCGGCCGGGGCCACGGGGGCCAGGAAGCCCACGTTGCGGGCCTTTTCCGGCATGTCGGGCGCGCCCGCGTCGCCGGCCTCCACGGCGAGGGTGCCCACCCCCAGCCGCAAGGGCGTCAGATGGTTGAAGGTCAGGCGCGGCAGCCGCGACGCCGGCGGCCCGCCCTGGCACGCGGCGGCGCCGCCGGCCAGCAGCAGGGCCAGGAAGCCGCGCCGGTTCATCACGCCTGCTCCCCCACGGCGGCCACCAGTTCGTTGTGCTCGAACCGGTACTCGGTGGTGCAGAACTGGCACGTGACGGTGACCACGCCGTCGTCCTCCATGCCTTCCAGCTCCGAGATGGGGAAGCTCACCAGGGTGCGCAGGACGCGCAGGCGGCTGCACCGGCAGCCGGCGTAAACGCCGCGCGGGTCCTGGAGCGTCAGGCCCTCGGCGCGGAACAGCCGGTCCAGCACCGTTTCGGGAGCGAGCTCCAAAAGCTCGTTGCTGGTGGCGCTCTGCAGGAGCACGCCCGCCGTCTGCCAGGCGTCGGCGTTGCCCTGGTCGGGCAGGTGCTGCAGGGCCACACCCGCCCCTTCCCAGCTTTCCGCGCCGTCGTCGGGCCCGCGCAGGGCCAGGCGCAGGTGGGTGTCGATCTGTTCCGACTGGTGGAAATAGTGCTCCAGGCAGTGGGGCAGGGTGTCGCCGGTGAGGGCCACGATGCCCTGGTAGCGGTCCGTGTCCGGCCCCTGGTCCACGGTGAAGGCGAGGTGGCCGCTGCCCAGCAGGGCGGGCACGGGCCGTTCCGCCGCCGTTTCGGGGTCGGGCAGGGCATCCGGGTCGAAGCCGGCGTAGCCGCGCACCATGCCCCGGGAGGTGACGTCCGCCACCAGGGTGGTGACGGGGCCCTCGCCCTTGATCTGGAGGGTGAAGATGCCCTCGAACTTGAGGCCCGCCGCCAGCACGGTGGCCAGCGTCAGGCACTCGCCCAGCAGGCGCGCCACGGGCAGGGGATAGGCGTGGCGGCGCAGGATGGTGTCCAGCGCCGGCCCCAGCCGGGCGAGGCGGCCGCGCGGGCCCTCCTGGAGGACGAAGGCCTGGATGAGGTCGGTGTCACGGTCCGTGTCGCCGTTGGCCACGGCGGGGGCGTCAGCGTCGGTCATGCGGTCTTTCGGCGTGGTGGACGGTCAGCCAAGGCACCAGTCGAGGATGCCCTTCTGGGCGTGCAGGCGGTTTTCCGCCTCGTCGAATACCAGGCTGGCGGGCCCGTCGATGACGGCGTCGGTCACCTCCTCGCCCCGATGGGCGGGCAGGCAGTGCATGAACACGGCGCCGTCGGCGGCGCGCGCCATGAGGGCCTCGTTCACCTGATAGGGCTGCAGCAGGTCGTGCCGGTCGCGCTCGTCCGTGCCCATGGAGACCCAGGTGTCGGTCACCACGACATCGGCCCCCGCCACGGCCGCGCGCGGGTCGTCCGTGAGGTGCACGTCGGCGCCCTGCCGGCGCGCCCAGGCCAGGACGTCCGCCGGTGGCGCCAGGCTCTCCGGACACGCCAGGCGCAGGGTGAAGCTGAAGCACACGGCGGCGTGGATCCAGCTCACCGCCATGTTGTTGCCGTCGCCCGTCCAGGCCACGGTGAGCCCGCGCACGCCGCCGAAGGCCTCCTCCAGCGTCATGATGTCGGCCATGAGCTGGCACGGGTGGGAGGCGTCCGTGAGGCCGTTGATGACGGGGACGCTGGCGCCCGCCATGAGGTCGCGCAGGTTGCGGGCGCTGTTGGTGCGCAGCATGATGGCGTCGCCGTAGCGCGACAGCACCCGGGCCGTGTCCTCCGTGGTCTCGCCGCGGCTGAGCTGCAGCTCGTGGCTGGCCAGCGTGATGGCCTGGCCGCCGAGCTGGTACATGGCCACCTCGAAGGAGACGCGGGGGCGCGTCGAGGGGTTCTCGAAGATCATGAGCAGGGTGCGCCAGGCCAGGGGCCGTTCGTGGTCACGGCCGCGCCGCTTGTAGGCGTGGGCGCGGTCGAGGATGGTGCGCAGGGCGTCGCCCGGAACCTGGTCCAGGTCGGCGAAATGGCGCGGCGCGGCGGTCATGATTCGGCCTCCATGGCGGCGCACACCTTGTCCAGAAGCCCCAGGGCCTCGTCAACCTGCGCGTCCTCCACCACCAGGGGCGGCAGGAGGCGCACCTGATTGTCGCCGGCGGGCACGGTGATGAGCCCCTCGCGCCGCAGCCGGCCGACCATGTGGCCGTTCTCGCCGCCCTCGCCGCGCAGCCTGAGGCCCAGCATCAGGCCCCGGCCCTCGAGGCCTGCCAGCACGCCGGGATGGCGCGCCACCAGGCGCTCCAGCCCGGGATGCAGGCGGTCCGCCATGGCGCGCACGTGGCCCAGGAAGCTGGGCTCCAGGACGATGTCCAGCACGGCGTCGGCGACGGCCATGGCGAGGGGGCTGCCGCCGAAGGTGGTGCCGTGGGTGCCGGCGGTCATGGCATGGGCGGCGCGTTCCGTGGCCAGGCAGGCGCCCACCGGGAAGCCGCTGCCCAGCCCCTTGGCGACGGCCATGACGTCGGGCGCGACGCCGCTCCACTCGTGGGCGCTGAAACGGCCCGTGCGGCCCATGCCGCACTGCACCTCGTCGAACAGCAGCAGCAGGTCGTGTTCGTCGGCGAGGTGGCGCAGGCCCTGCAGAAAGCCGGCATCGGCCACGCGCACGCCGCCCTCGCCCTGCACCGGCTCCACCAGGATGGCGGCGGTGTCGTCCGTGATGGCGGCGCGCGCCGCGTCCAGATCCCCCCAGGCGGCCTGGTCG
>CAJXLG010000067.1 GCA_913055885.1 uncultured Rhodospirillales bacterium | reverse complement strand
GCCGGGCCCGGCGTCGCGGGCCGGGCCCGGCCTGGGGATGAACCGGTGCTTACAGCCCCAAGTGTGGGTTATGCCCCGGTTATTCAAGGTCCCGGCGGTATGAGGCCGGCCCCGGTTCAGGCCGTGCTCGGCCCGGCATCCTCGCGCTTGCGGTCGGCGTAGATGTAGAGCGGCTTGCTGCCGTTATCCACCACCTCGGCGTTGATAAGGACCTCTTCCACGTCGTCCATCCCGGGCAGCTCGAACATGGTGTCGAGGAGGATCTCCTCCATGATGGAGCGCAGGCCGCGCGCGCCCGTCTTGCGGGCGATGGCCTTGCGCGCCACGGCGCGCAGCGCGTCCTCGGAGAAGTTGAGCTTCACCTCCTCCATATCGAACAGCCGCTCGTACTGCTTGACGAGGGCGTTCTTGGGCTGGGTGAGGATGTCGATGAGGGCGTCCTCGCCCAGGTCGTCCAGCGTGGCGACGACGGGAAGCCGGCCCACGAACTCCGGAATGAGGCCGAACTTCAGAAGATCCTCCGGCTCCAGGTCCCCGAGGATGTCGCCCGTCTCGCGCTCGTCCGGGGCCTGAACGTCGGCACCGAAGCCCACGCCCGAGCCGCGGCCGCGCTCCGAAATGATTCGCTCCAGTCCGGAGAAGGCGCCGCCGCAGATGAACAGGATGTTGCTGGTGTCCACCTGCAGGAACTCCTGCTGGGGATGCTTGCGCCCGCCCTGGGGCGGCACCGAGGCCACGGTGCCCTCCATGATCTTGAGAAGCGCCTGCTGCACGCCCTCCCCGGAGACGTCCCGGGTGATGGAGGGGTTGTCGGACTTGCGCGACACCTTGTCCACCTCGTCCACGTAGACGATGCCGCGCTGTGCCCGTTCCACGTTATAGTCCGCGGCCTGCAGAAGCTTGAGGATGATGTTCTCCACGTCCTCGCCCACGTAGCCGGCCTCCGTCAGGGTGGTGGCGTCGGCCATGGTGAACGGCACGTCGAGGATGCGCGCCAGCGTCTGGGCGAGCAGGGTCTTGCCGCTCCCCGTGGGGCCGATGAGCAGGATGTTGGACTTGGAAAGCTCCACTTCCCCGCCCTGCTCGCCCTGGCTGTGGCCCAGGCGCTTGTAGTGGTTGTGCACGGCAACGGACAGGACGCGCTTCGCTTTTTCCTGGCCGATGACGTAATCGTTCAGGGTCTCGTAGATCTCCTGCGGCGTGGGCACGCCTTCCTGCGATTTCACCACGCTGCTTTTGCGCTCCTCATGGATGATGTCCATGCACAGTTCCACGCACTCATCGCAGATGAAGACCGTGGGCCCCGCAATGAGCTTGCGGACCTCGTGCTGGCTCTTGCCACAGAAGGAGCAGTAGAGCGTGTTTTTGGAATCGCCGCCTGTAGACTTGGGCATGAGCTCCCCGTCGTGTCGTGGTCGCTCCGTCGGGTATGGTAGCCACTGGTCCGGGCCGCGGCAACGGCAAATGTCGAGCGCGGGCGCGGCCCGCCGCGGCGCCCGCCCCTCAGGCCTCGTCGCCGGGGGTCGGACGCTCCTCGACCACGTTGTCCACGATGCCGAAGTCCCTGGCCTCCTCGGCCGACAGATATTTGTCGCGCTCCACCGCCTGCTCGACCGTGTCGAGGTCCTGACCGGTGTGCTTGACGTAGATATTGTTGAGCCGCTTGCGCAGCTCAAGGATCTCCTGGGCCTGGATCTCGATGTCCGTGGCCTGACCCTGGACGCCGCCCGAGGGCTGGTGGATCATCACGCGCGAGTTGGGCAGGCAGTAGCGTTTGCCCGGGGCCCCCGCCGTCAGCAGGAGCGACCCCATGGATGCGGCAAAGCCCAGGCACACCGTGGAAACGTCCGGGCGGATGTACTGCATGGTGTCGTAAATGGCGAGCCCCGCCGACACCACACCGCCCGGGCTGTTGATGTAGAGCGCGATGTCCTTCTTCGGGTTCTCCGATTCCAGGTAGAGGAGCTGAGCGGAGAGGAGGCTCGCCACCTGATCGTTGATCCCGCCCGTCAGGAAGACGATGCGTTCCTTCAGAAGGCGGGAGAAAATATCGTAGGACCGCTCCCCACGGGAGGTCTGCTCGACGACCATGGGGATGAGGGTGCTCATCGTTGTCGGGTCGCTCATGAGGTTGCTCGCTGTGTCGTTGCGGCGTGTCGGCGCGCCCTGCGGCGGTGATGGGGCAGCGGCGGCCCGGCCTAGGCCTCCTCCGCCGTCTCGCGCAGTTCGTCCACCGACACTTCCTTGTCCGTGATGGTCGCCCGCTCAAGGATGTAATCAACAACCTTGTCCTCGAACAGGGGCGCCTTGAGGCTGTTCATGCCCTCGTCGCTCTGGGTGTAGTACTGAACCACCTCCTGCTCGCGGCCCGGGTACTTGCGGGCCTCTTCCATGAGGGCGTTCTGGAGGTCCTGCTGGCTCACCTCGATGTTGTTCTCGCGCCCCACCTCGGACAGGACGAGCCCCAGCTTGACGCGGCGCTCGGCGAGCTGACGGAACTCGCTCTTGAGGGTCTCCTCGTCCTTTTCCAGGTCCTCCGGGTCGGCGCGGCCGGCCTTGCGGTCCTCCTCGAACTGCTCCCAGATGGCGTTGAACTCGTCCTCCACCAGCTTCGGGGGCAGGTCCATCGCCACATTCTTGTCGAGATGGTCGAACAGCGCCCGCTTCACCTGCATGCGGGACATGCGATCGTGGTTGTTCTGGATCTGCTCGCGGGCCGTGCTCTTCAGGTTGTCCAGGTCATCGAAGCCGAGTTCCTGGGCCAGCTCATCGTTGATGTCGGGCACCACGGTGCGGCGCAGTTCCTTCACCGTCACCTCGAACTGGGCCTCTTTCCCGGCCACTTCCGCGTTGTTGTAGTCCTCCGGGAAGGTCACCGTGACGCTGCGCGTCTCGCCCGGGCTGGCGCCGACGAGCTGCTCCTCGAACCCGGGCAGGAAGGTCTGCGACCCCAGCTCCAGACGATAGTCCGTGGCTTCGCCGCCCTGGAAACGTTCGCCGTTGATGTAGCCGGTGAAGTCGATGACGACGGTGTCGCCCTCTTCCGCCGGCCGTTCTTCTTCCACCGGCTCGGTTGTCTTGCGCACCCGGGCCAGATGATCCAGCAACTCGTCCACCTCGCCGTCGGTGACGTCCGCGCGCGGCCGCTCCAGGCTGATCTGGCTGTAGTCGAGCGCCGGCACCTCGGGCATGACCTCGACACTCATGTCGTAGTGCAGGTCCTGGCCCTCGTCGAAGGAGGTGATCTGGACGTCGGGCTGGGCCGCCGGCCGCAGGTCATGGTCCGAGAGCGTCTGCTCCATGGACTCCCGCATGACCTTGTCAAGCACCTCGCCGACCACCTGGTTGCCGTATTTCTGGCGCAGGATTTTGGTGGGCACCTTGCCGGGCCGGAACCCCGGCATGTTGATGTCCTTGCCCACTTCCTTCAGGCGGTCATCGATGTGCTGCTCGATATCCGCGGCGGGAACGACCACCTTGAATTCCCGCTTAAGCCCCTCGGCATTCGTCTGGGTCACCTGCATGGGATCGCTCGACCACTCTTGTTGCTCATGGTGATTCGTTTCGGCCGACGGCGTACCACGGTGGTAGCTGCGTGCCGGGTTGGTGCGGGCGGGGGGACTCGAACCCCCACAGCCTGTGGCCACCAGAACCTAAATCTGGCGCGTCTCCCGGTTCCGCCACGCCCGCCGGGGCGCCGTTCCGGCGTCGCCACGACGCCCGTCGGATGGACAGTCCTATCGGAAACAACCGCCCACGTAAACCCGGCGATCACGCCGCCCGCGGCCCCGGCGCGTCGGCCGCTTCTTATTGTTTTCTTAAGACCAAATGTTTAGTCTGCTCTTGCCTTTAAGGGGGGCAGCCGTCAGTATCCGCCGGCAAACGTGCCAGGGAGACGTCAGCATGGCCGACGAATACCGCAAGGAAGAGCGCCTGCAGTTTCTCCAGATCGACGAAACAACCCGGGCGCATCTCAAGGAGTTCCGGCCGGTCCTTGAAAAGTCGATTGATAGCGTCCTGGACTCCTTCTACGAATACATTACCCAGTACCAGGCCCTCTCCCGTCTGTTCGCCGACCAGGACTCGCAGCAGCGGGCCCGGGACGCCCAGCGCCACCACTGGATGGACAACATCTTCTCGGGCGATCTGGGGACGGAGTACATGGAACAGGTCGTGCGCGTGGGCCAGGCGCACGAGCACCACGGCCTGGAGCCGCGGTGGTACATCGGCGGCTACGCCTATATCCTCAACAACCTTGTCGCCCTGGCCGTGCGCACCTACCGCAAGAAGCCGGAAAAGCTGGTGCAGGTGCTCTCGGCCATCAACAAGGCCGTTTTCCTGGACATGGACCTGGCCATCAGCGTGTATATCCAGAGCGCCCGGGAGACGGCCCAGCAGACCCTCAACGGTCAGGCGGACCGGTTCGAGCAGGACGTCCACGGCATGGTGGAGGTCGTGGCCTCGGCCTCCACGGAGCTCCAGAGCACGGCGGATTCCATGGCCTCCACGGCGGAAGAGACGTCGCGCCAGGCGGAGGCCGTGTCCACCGCCGCCGACGACGCCTCGAACAACGTGGAGACCGTCGCCACGGCGGCCGAGCAGCTCCATTCCTCCATCCAGGAGATCAGCCGGCAGGTGTCGCACTCGTCACAGATCGCCAACGAGGCGGCGGATCAGGCCACCCACACCAACGAGACCGTCCAGGGCCTGAACCAGTCGGCCCAGAAGATCGGCGAGGTGGTGACCCTCATCAAGGACATCGCCGACCAGACCAACCTGCTGGCGCTGAACGCCACCATCGAGGCGGCGCGCGCCGGCGAGGCGGGCAAGGGTTTCGCCGTGGTGGCCAACGAGGTGAAGAACCTGGCCAACCAGACCTCCAAGGCCACGGAAGACATTTCCCAGCAGATCACCAACGTCCAGGAAGAGACCCGCAAGGCGGTGGACGCCATCCAGGGCATCAGCAACACCATCAACCAGATCAACGAGATCGCCTCGTCCATCGCCTCCGCCGTGGAGCAGCAGGGCACCGCCACGCAGGAAATCGCCCGCAACGTCCAGCAGGCGTCCAGCGGCACCCAGGAAGTCACCAGCAACATCCACGGCGTCACGGAAGCGGCCAAGGAAACCGGCAACTCCGCCTCCGACGTGCAGCAGGCGGCGAGCGACCTGTCACAACAGGCGGAAAAGCTGCGCGGCCAGGTGGACGCCTTCCTGCACGAAATCCGGCACAGCCAATAAGGCGTTTTACCAGCCCGCCCCGGGCAGCTTGACATCGGGACCGCGATCCGGGAAAACCCTGGCCCGGTTTCCAGGCGACAGGGACGAAAACAAGCATGACCTCGGCCTTCACGCATGCGCATGGTCGCCGCGTGGCGGTGGCCGGCTGTGGCGAATGGGGACGCAATATCGTCCGCAATTTCCATGAGCTGGGCGCCCTGGGCGTCGTGTGCGACCGCTGCCCCGACACGCAGCGCGCCATGAGCGAGCGTTACGGCGTTCCCGGCCGGTCCTTCCCGGATATCCTGGAAGACGACGGCATCGATTGCGTCGCCATTACCGCGCCCGCCGAGATGCATGCCACCCTGACCCGCGAGGCCCTGGCGCACGACAAGCATGTCTTCGTGGAAAAGCCCCTGGCCCTCAACGCCACCGACGCAAAAGACCTGTGCGCCATGGCGGAGGCGCGCGGCCGCTGCCTGATGGTGGGCCACCTCCTGCGCTACCATCCTGCTTTCCGGCGGCTGGCGGAGCTGGTGCAGGGCGGCGGCCTGGGCCGGCTGCAGTACATCTATTCCAACCGCCTCAACCTGGGCCGTTTCCGGCGCGAGGAAAACGCCCTGTGGGACTTCGCGCCCCATGACATCTCCATGATCCTGGCCCTGGTGGGGGCCATGCCCGAGGCGGTCTGGGCCATCGGCGCCCACTACTTCCACAAGAGCCTGTACGACGTCACCACCAGCCACCTTGCCTTTCCCGACGGCATCAATGCCCACATCTTCGTCTCCTGGCTGAACCCCTTCAAGGACCAGAAGCTGGTGGTGGTGGGCGAAGCCGGCATGGCGGTATTCGAGGACAGCCTGCCCGGCCCGGAAAAACTGCTGTTCTATCCGCACACGGTCACCCGTCAGGAAGACGTGCCTTCGCTCGAACGCGCCGAACCCGAGCCCCTGCCCTACCCCGACGAAGAGCCCCTGAAGGCCGAGTGCCAGCATTTCCTGGATTCCGTCACTGCCGGCAGCCCGCCGCGCACCGACGGCCGAGAGGGGGCGCGGGTCCTGACCGTCCTGGAAGCGGCCCAGCACGCCATGGAAACGGGCCATCGGGTGTGTCCCCCGGCCGGCGAGGCGCCCGGCGTTGCGCGCGATGCATCCCCCCATCCCGCGGCCGCCACCCTGGCCCCCGATGCCGCCGTGGGCGCCAACACCCGTATATAGCACAGTGCCCACACGCCCGCCGGCCGCCACGCGGCGCGCGGTCCGGCAAGGCCCTTATTCCTGTTCGATCAGTTCCACCTTGTAGCCGTCCGGGTCCTCCAGGAAGGCAATGACGATGCTGCCGTGCTTCATGGGCCCCGGCTTGCGCGGGATGTTGACGCCTTCCGCCTCCAGGCGCTCGCACAGCCCGTAGATGTCACGGCATGCCAGGGCGATGTGGCCGAATCCCTCCCCCAGGTCGTAGGGGGCTTCCTGGTCCCAGTTCCAGGTCAGTTCCAGCGCCGTATGATCGGTTTCGTCGCCGTAGCCCACGAAGGCCAGGGTGAACCGGCCACCTTCCACGTCCATTTTGCGCAGGAGCTTCATGCCCAGCAGGCGGGTATAGAAGTCGATGCTTTTGTCCAGATCCCGCACCCGCAGCATGGTGTGCAGGATGCGGTGCGGCACGGGCGCGTCGCTCATGCTCCCTCCTCATTGCCATTGTCGGGAATGCCGCCGGCGCCGGCGACGTCGAGCACCACGCGGGCGGCGCGGGGGGCCGGCGACGGCCCGTCACGGCCCAGGTATCCCAGGGCCTCCCCGGCCGCCGCACGCTGCGCCCGGGCGGCCTCGGGGTCGGCCAGAAGGCGGGCCGCCCCGTCGGCCAGCGTGTCCGCCCGGCAGTGCTCCTGAAGGTATTCCGGAATGGCCTCGCGGTCCAGGACCAGGTTCACCAGCGTCACGTAGCGCACGGTGAGCCAGCGCCGGGCCAGCCACGCCGAAACGGGCGACACGCGATAGCCCACGACCACGGGCACGCCCGCCGCCGCCAGCTCCAAAACCACGGTGCCGGAGGCGGCGATGGCGGCGTCGGCGGCGGCGAAGGCCCCGGCGCGTGCCGCCGGATCCACCGTCACCACGGCGGGCGCGGCCCATTGCGCCACGGCGGCCCGCACCCGGTCGGCCACCGTTTCCACCGTGGGCACCACCACCCGCAGCCCGGGAAACCGCCGGGCCAGGTCGGCCACGGCGCCGCCGAAGGGCGCCAGGAGGCGGTCCACCTCGGACCGTCGGCTGCCGGGAAGAACCGTCAACAGCGGCGCATCCGCCGGGACGTCGTGGCGCGCCCGGAAAGCCGCCCCGTCATCCTTCGACCCGGCGGCAGAACGATCGAGCACCGGGTGGCCCACGCACGTGGTGGGCAGGCCGTGCGGCGTGAACCATGCCGGCTCGTTGGGCAGGAGCACCATGAGATGGTCCAGGATGCCCGCCAGTTCGCGAGCGCGCCCCGCCTTCCAGGCCCACACCATGGGCGCCACGTAGTGCACCAGGGGCACCCCCGGCACGGCCTTGCGGAAACGGCGCGCCAGCCGGCCGTTGAACCCCCAGGAATCGATGGTCACCACCACATCCGGGGGCTCATCGCGCACCGCCGCCACCACCTGGCGCACGCGGCGCAGCAGCCGCGGCACGCGCGGGAGCACCTCCAGAAAGCCCATGACGGCAAGCTCGTCCATGGGGAACAGGGAGTCCAGCCCCTCGGCCCGCATGGCGGCCCCGCCCACGCCGGCAAAGGTGATGTTGCCGCCGGTCTCCGCCTTGAGGGCCGCCATGAGCCGGGCACCCAGGGCATCCCCCGAGGGTTCGCCGGCCACGAGAAAGACGCGGGGAGCCCTCACCATGCCCCCGTGGTATCGACCCCCAGGACGAAGATTCCGGCCTTGTCGGCCGCCTTGGCAAGGCCCGCCGGATCGGTGATCTGGCTGCCGCCGGCCTCGACGGCAATGCCGCGCAGCCCGGCGGCGGCGGCGTTATCCACCGTCGCCGGCCCCACGGTCGGCAGGTCCACACGGGTATCCTGGCCGGGCTTGGCGGCCTTCACCAGCAGGCCTCCCGGGCCGGGCCAATGCAGCGGGCCGCATCGGGCGATGAGGGCGTCCGTCCCTTCCACGGCCTCCACGCCCAGCACCACGCCGTCCTGCACCACCACGGCCTGGCCCACGTCCACGTGGCCCAGGGCCCGCGTCACGTCCAGGCCGCGACGGATATCGACGGCGGCGCTGTCGTCGGGGTCGGGACCGCCGTACCGCCCCGGGCGCACCAGCAGGTCCGCCAGGACATCGGCGGTTCCGCAGACCCGGAAGCCCTCGCCTTCCAGCTCGCGGGCGATGCCGCCCAGGAGCCCGTCGTCGCCGGCGGCGGCGAGGCCCAGCCGCATCACCAACCGCCAGCCGCGCGAGTCCAGCGACAGGTCGCGAAAAGAGGGCCGCGGCACGGGCCCGGCCAGAATGACCCGCGCACAACCGGCATCGTGCAGGGCGTCCAGGGTCGCCTGCGCTTGCCCCAGGGCCACCCACTGATGCGGCCCGCGCTCCGCGACGGCGGGGTCGGTAATGCCGTGAAGGGCCACCATGAAGGGATCGGCGCCACGGTCGCGTTCGGCCGCGGCGGCGAGTCCGGGCAACGGTCCGCTGCCGGCGATGATGCCCAGCCGCCCGGGCGTTTCGGCTTCAGACGACATCGCCCGACGCCGGCGTGCAGATGGCGCGCTGCGAATCGGCGCGAATGAAGCGCACGATCTCCATCACGCCGGGATTGTCCGAAAACAGCTCGGCCACGTCCTCCAGGCGCTCGGCCAGCGTGCCTTCCTCGGCAAACAGAAGCCGGTAGGCGGCGCGCAGGGAATGGATGTCGTCGCGCGAGAAGCGCCGGCGCTTCAGGCCCACCACGTTGAGGCCGGCCAGCCGCGCCCGGTTGCCCGTCACCGAGCCGAACGGGATGACGTCGTTTTCCACGCCGGACATGCCCCCGACCATGGCGTACCGCCCGACGCGGCAGAACTGGTGCACGGCCGCCAGTCCCCCCAGCATGCTGTAATCGCCCAGCTCCACATGGCCGCCCAGGGTGGCATTGTTGGCCATCACCACCTCGTCGCCCACGTGGCAGTCATGGGCCACGTGGGAGCCCACCATGAACAGGCATCGGTTGCCCACGCGCGTGACCAGGCCGCCCCCCGCCGTTCCGGGATTCATGGTGACGTGTTCGCGGATGGTGTTGTTGTCGCCGATGACGAGCTCGGATTCCTCGCCCTTGTACTTCATGTCCTGGGGCCGCAGGCCGATGCAGGCGAAGGGATAGACGATGGTGTTCTCGCCGATGGTGGTATGCCCTTCCACCACCACATGGGCGACGAGCTGGACGCCGGATTCCAGGCGCACGTTGGGGCCAACGACGCAGTAGGGCCCGACCGAACAGTCCTCCGCCAGTTGGGCCTCGGGGTCCACGACCGCGGTTTGATGCACCTCCGCCATCTCGGGGTCAGGCATCCATGATCATGGCGGAATAGGTGGCCTCGGCCATGGTGGTGTCATCCACGGTGGCCTCGGCCCGGAACTTCCACACATTGCCGCGGTTGCGCTCCTTGACCACGTTCACCCGCATGGTGTCGCCGGGGACCACGGGCTTGCGGAACCGGGCGTTTTCCACGGACATGAAATAGACCAGCTTGCCTTCCGCTTCGTTGCCCAGGGTTTCCACCACCAGGACCGCCGCCGTCTGGGCCATGCTCTCGATGACCAGCACGCCCGGCATGACCGGATGCTCGGGAAAGTGCCCCTGGAAATAGGGCTCGTTCACCGAAACGTTCTTGATGCCGACGGCACTGGTGTCCGGGATGACGTCCAGCACCCGGTCCACCATGAGGAACGGATAGCGGTGCGGGATCATGCGGATGATCCGCTTGATGTCGATGATATCCCGGACGTCCCTGCTTGCCGTGTCGTCCATGTCTGTCCCGTCGTCCCTTGTTCTGCGGCCCCGCTGTGGAGGCCCGGCCGTTGCGACGGCCCGTCACCCGTCGTCCTCGCCCTTCCGGCCCATGCGGGCCAGGATGGCATTCTGCCGCATGAACTCTTTCATGGGCACGGCGGGGAAACCGCCCACCGTGGCCCCGGCCGGTACGTCGCGCATGACCCCCGCGCGGGCCGCCACGCGCGCCCCGGTGCCGATGGTGATGTGGCCGGCGATACCGCCCTGGCCCCCCACGGCCACGTGGTCTTCCAGACGCGCGCTTCCCGCAATACCCACCTGGGACACGATTACGCAGTTGCGCCCCAGGACCACGTTGTGCCCGATCTGAACCAGATTATCAATCTTGGAGCCTGCGCCGATCACCGTGTCGTTGCCGGTTCCGCGGTCGATGGTGGTGTTGGCGCCGATCTCCACCGCGTCCTCGATCCGCAGGCGGCCCAACTGGGGAACCTTCAGGTGGCCGCCCTCGCCCATGGCGAAACCGAACCCCTCCTGGCCCAGGCGGGCACCCGGATGAACGATCACGTCGCTGCCCACCAGACAGCAGGCAAGCGCCGCGCCGGCACCGATGCGCACCCGGTCGCCCAGGACCACGCCGGCCCCCACATGGGCGTTGGCGCCGATGACGCACCGGCTTCCCATTTCCACGCCGCTTTCCCCCACCGCCCCCGGCTCGATGCGGCAATCGTCGGGGATGCCGGCGTCGGCGGCCACGGAGGCCGTATGGGCGATGCCGGGCGTGGGCTCGGGAACGGGATGGAAGGCCTGCGCCACCCGGGCGTACGCGCGATATGGATCGTCACACAAGAGCAGGGTCATGCCCTCCGGCGCCAGGGTGCGGGCCGCCGGTGCCACCAGACACAGCCCCGCCTCGCTCGTCGCCAGCGCCCCCTTGTAGCGCGCGTTGTCCAGGAAGCTTACGTCGCGCGGCCCGGCCAGACTCAGGGGCGCCACATTGTCGAACGTGGCCTCCGGCCCCGCCGGGCCCACCGCCTCGCCGCCCGTGAGATCGGCCAGTGCCGCCAGGGAGATAGGCCCCTGGGGGTGGAAGAAACGCGGATCGGTCATGGGTGCCTGCCCCTGCTATTGTCCCGATCCGCCACCACGCTTCTTCCCGCCGCCGGCCACTTTGACCTCGGGAAACGCCACCGACGGCAGGGTCTCGTTGAGCCGCTCCACGGCGGCATCGGTCAGCTCCATCTCCGGGGCGAAGAGAAATACCTGGTTCTTGCCCAGCACCACGTTGGCGCCGCGCTCCTTGGCGAGATCCCCCACCACTTCCGCCAGCTTTTTCTGCACCCGCGACATGGCCCTGGCATAGGCCTTGTCGATGGCCTTGCGTTGGCGCTTCACCCGGCGCTGGAACTTTGCCACGCGCTGTTTGAAGGACTTGCGCTTTTCGGAAAAGGCGTCGGGCGAGAGGACGGAGCGCTGGCGCTTGAGCTGTTTGTCCTTCTTGCGCAGATCCTTTTCCTTCTGCGCGAACTGTTTCTGGTATTTGCTCATGAGACGCGCCCGCTCCTGGCGCACGCTCTTGGCCGCCTTGGCCTTACCCATGACCTCCTGCATGTCGATGATGGCGATCGTGGGCCGGGGCACTTCATCGGCGGCAACGGCCGGCCCGCGCCACCCCGCTGCCACGGCGACGGCGAGGTAATCGGTTGTTACGACGATCTGTGCCACGCACAGGGCGAGTGTATGCACCGAGGTTACAACCTACACTGCAAGGTTTGCGACGGTACAGGCGTTGTACCACGGAGACTCGTTACAGATTATCGAGACCGACTTGGGCAGGTGGCTACAGCATGACTGAGCAACCGCGAAACGAGGTTGGTGAGTTTGAATCGAGAGAGCTGGCCGTTACTGCTGCTGTCATCCGCAGCGA
>CAJXLG010000066.1 GCA_913055885.1 uncultured Rhodospirillales bacterium | reverse complement strand
CGGCACGGAACAGCAGGTGGTGCGCCTTGCCGGCGTGGCCCGGGATGCCGGTCTGGACGGCGTGGTCTGCTCCGGCCACGAGGCGCCCGCCCTGCGCGAACGTTTCGGCGACGCCCTGCGCCTCGTGGTGCCGGGGGTGCGCCCGGCCGATGCCGCGAGGGACGACCAGCAGCGCATCCTGACGCCCGGCGCGGCGCGGACCGCCGGGGCCGATTACATCGTGGTGGGCCGGCCGGTCACGCGGGCCGACGATCCGGCCGCCGCCGCGCGCGCCATCGCCGATGCCTATGCCGCGGAGACCTGAACGGGGAACGTTATGCCGGTGGACGTGAAGATCTGTGGCCTGACCGATCCGCACGCCGTCGAGGCCGCCGTGACGGGGGGTGCCGCCTTTCTCGGGGCGGTCTTCCACGAGCCGTCGCCGCGTTGTGTCAGCCCGGCGAGCGCGCGCGCCCTGTTCCGCGACGTGCCGGCCGGCGTCGGCCGGGTGGGCCTGGTGGTGGACGCCGGCGACGCCGACATCGAGGCCATTCTGGCGACGGCCGGACTCGACCTGTTGCAGCTTCACGGCCACGAGACCCCGGAACGCTGCGCCGAAGTGCGCGAGCGGTTCGGCGTGACCGTGATGAAGGCGCTGGGCATCGGGCAGATGGACGATCTGGAGGGGGTGCCGCCCTATGCGGCGGCGGCCGACCGCCTGCTGTTCGACGCCCGGCCGCCGGCCGGGGCGACGCGCCCGGGCGGCAACGCCCGGCGCTTCGAGTGGGCGATCCTCAAGGACACCACGTGGCCCGTGCCGTGGATGCTGGCCGGCGGCCTGGACGCCGACTGCCTGGCCGACGCCGTGACGGCCAGCGGGGCGCCGGCCGTGGACGTTTCGTCCGGCGTGGAACGCGAGGGCCGCAAGGACCCCGGGCTCATCCGGGCCTTCCTGGAAACCGCCCGGTCCTTGTAGGACGAGACCTGCGTGATCCATCGTGCCACGGAGCCCATGCCCCCGGCCGTACTGGCGTCATGTTTCGAGGCTTTTCCCGGCGGAAAAGCACCTCAACACGACGGGGTGACCGGATTGTCGTCATCTTTCGAGCCTTCGCCGAAGGCGAAACCTCGAAAGATGGGGCGGCCGACGGCTGCCGAATGGATCGAACGGACATCATACAACGGACCCGAGGAGGCCCATGACCGCTGAAGAGCTGATCCGACACCTGAATCTTGAACCGCACCCCGAAGAGGGCGGCTGGTTCCGCGAGACCTACCGCGCCGACGAGACCCTGCCGCCCGGAGCGCTGCCGGAACGCTATGAGGGGGAAAGGGCCGTCAAGACGGCCATCTATTATCTGCTGACCCCGGACACCTTCTCACACCTGCATCGCCTTAAATCGGACGAGATTTTCCACTTCTACCTGGGCGATCCGGTGGAGATGCTGCACCTCCACCCCGACGGTTCGGGCCGGCGCGTGGTGCTGGGCCGGGACCTCGCCAACGGCCAGACCCTCAAGACGGTGGTGCCGCACGGCGTGTGGCAGGGGGCGCGCCTCGTCCCCGGCGGCCGCTACGGCCTCCTGGGCTGCACCGTGGCGCCCGGCTTCGATTTCGCCGACTACGAGCACGCCGACCGCGCCGCCCTGGAAGCGGGCTGGCCCGAGTGGACGGAGATGATCCGGGCGTTGACGGTGGGCTAGCCGTTCACGTCCACCACGATGCGGCCGGTGGTCTCGCCCTTGAGGATGGCGCTGCCCAGCTCGGGCACGTCCCCCAGGCCCACGGTGCGGCTCATGGCGTCCAGCTTGTCCAGGGGCATGTCCGTGGCGAGGCGCTGCCAGGCGTGGCGGCGGCGGTCCCGCGGGCACTGGACGGAATCGATGCCCAGGAGCCGCACCCCGCGCAGCAGGAAGGGCATGACGGAAGCCGGCAGGTCCGCCCCGCCCGCCAGGCCGCAGGCCGCCGCCGAACCGCCGTAGGCGAGCTGCGCCAGGACGTTGGCCAGCGTGGTGCTGCCCACCGTGTCCACGGCGCCGGCCCAGCGTTCCTTCTGCAGGGGCTTGCCGGAAGCGTCGGCCAGGGTGTCGCGGTGGACGATCTCGTGTGCGCCCAGGTCGTGCAGATAGGGATGGTTGGCCTCGTGGCCGGAGGACGCGGCCACGGTATGGCCCAGGCGCGCCAGCACCGCCACGGCCACCGAGCCCAGGCCGCCCGAGGCCCCCGTCACCAGCACGTCGCCGGCGCCCGGCGCCACGCCGTGGTCCTCCAGGGCCAGGATGGCGAGCATGGCCGTGAAGCCCGCCGTGCCCAGGGCCATGGCACGATGCAGGCTGAGCCCGTCGGGCAGGGGCACCAGCCAGTCGCCCTTCACCCGGGCGCGCTGGGCGTAGCCGCCCCAGTGGCGCTCGCCCACGCCCCAGCCGGTGAGGATGACGGGATCGCCCGCCCTGTAATCGGGGTGTTCGGACCGGGCCACGGTGCCGGCGAAATCGATGCCGGGGACGTGGGGATAGTGTTTCACCAGCTTACCCAGCCCGTTGAGCACCATGCCGTCCTTGTAGTTCAGGGTTGAATAAGCGACGTCCACGGTGACGTCGCCCTCGGGCAGGGCCGAATCGTCCAGCGGCTTGATGGCGGCCCGCGGGGCGCCGTCGGCGTCGTCCAGGACCAGGGCGTTGAAGGTTTCGCTCATGGCGGGCCTCCGGGCGGGTGGGATGGAAACGCCAGGATAGGGCGGCACGCCCCGGCACGACAAGGTGCCCCTTGTGTTACGGCGCGATGGCCCCTTATGCAGGGAGCGGCATGCCGAGGAGGCCGGAACCGTGAGCGCACCGCAGGAAGACATCCAGACCGCCCAGCAGGACATCATCGATTCCTTCCAGTTCTTCGACGACTGGATGGACCGCTACCAGTACATCATCGACCTGGGCGGCGAGCTGCCCGAATTCCCCGAGTCCGGGATGGTGGACGCCAACAAGGTGGAGGGCTGCCAGTCCCAGGTATGGCTGGTCTCCACGGTCGAGGGCGACCGGCTCCATTTCCGCGCCACCAGCGACGCGGCCATCGTGCGCGGCCTGATCGCCCTCCTGCTGCGCCTCTATTCGGGCCGCACCCCGCGCGAGATCGTGGACACCCCGCCCGATTTCATCCAGGCCATCGGGCTCGACCAGCACCTTTCCCCCAACCGCGGCAACGGCCTGCGCGCCATGATCGAGCGCATGAAGGCGGAGGCCCGGGAACATCTTTCCGGGTAACAGAAGCGCCAATAAAACCATAACGTTACTTGTCGTGCCCCAGGTCGGGTATATTTTCTGCTTAACAGCCATTTGCGCCGCAACAAGACGTAAACGCGGCGTGCCTGCCCGTTAGCAATTGTTGACATTTTGTTTCTTGCAGGGTCGCCGCCCGGGGGCGCACCCTTGAATCGTACCGATCGGGGGAGAATTCAAGGGGAGGGACCCCGACCATGACCGCGCAACCCGATGACCTGACGGCGAACGGACCCGGTGCGGGCAGGGACGTCGCGGCGGTCCTCGACCACCTGTGGCCGGCCGGCGTGGCGTCGCCGTTCGACGATGGCGACGACATCGTGGTCTTTGCCGACGAAACGCCGGAAACGCCCGTTGACGGGGAAGCGCGCGGCGCCGCCCCGGCACCGTGGAAGATCCTGGTGGTGGACGACGATCCCGGCACGCGCGGGATCACCCGGCTCGCCTTGCAGAACACCCGCTTCCGGGGGGCCGGCCTGCACTTCATCGAGGCCGCGTCGGCCCGCGCGGCCCGGGCCTGCCTGGCCGCCGATCCGGACATCGCCGTGGCCCTCATCGACGTGGTGATGGAAACGGAGACGGCGGGGCTGGACCTTGTCCGCCGCATCCGCGACGATCTGGGCAACCGGGCCGTGCGGCTCATCCTGCGCACGGGCCAGCCGGGTCAGGCGCCCGAGCACCGCGTGATCGTCGATTACGACATCAACGACTACAAGGCCAAGTCGGAACTCACCACGCACAAGCTGTCCACCACGGTCATCGCGGCCCTGCGCGGCTACGCCGACATCACCGCGCTGGAGGCCCACCGGCGCGGCCTGCGGACCGTGCTGGAGGCCGCCGACGCCCTGTTCCACGAGCACACCATGGCCGGGTTCGGTCCCGCCGCGCTGGGGCACCTGGTGGATTTCCTGGGCGCCGGCGGCGATGCCGTGCTGTGTGCCCGCGACGGCAAGGGCGGGGCGCCGCTGCGGGTGGTGGCGGCCCGGGGCACCTACGCGGACTTCGCCGGCCGTGCCCTGGAAAAGGGGGATGCCGAGGGGGATGCCCTCTACGCCCGGGTGGAGACCACGCTGCGCATGGGCGAGACTCTGCGCGGCGACGGCTGGACGTGCCTGTACATCCCGGCGCCCGATGGCGCGGCCCTGGTCGCCTGCCTGGCGCACGACGGGCCGCTTTCCGGCACCGACGACGACCTGGTGCGCCTGCTGTGTGCCCGCATCGGCTCGGGCTTCGCCAACGTCCGGCTTTACGAGGAATTGCGCCGCACCAACGCCGTCCTGGAACAGCGCGTCGCCGAGCGCACCCGGCAGCTCGAAGAGGCCAACGAAAGCCTTCAGCATCTCGCCACGGTGGATCCCCTCACCGGGGCGTGGAACCGGCGGCATTTCCGCGAGCTGGCGGAAAACGAAATGGACCGGGCGGCCCGCTACGGCCGGCCGCTCACCGTGGCCATGCTGGATGTGGACCACTTCAAGGCCGTCAATGATGAACACGGCCACACCGCGGGCGACGCCGTGCTTGCCGATGTCGTGGCCCGTCTGCGGGAGCGCCTGCGGAGCGTTGACCTCCTGGGGCGCTACGGCGGCGAGGAGTTCGCCCTGGTGCTGCCGGAGACGGACCCCGACGCCGCCCTGGCGGCGGCGGAACGCCTGCGTCGCGCGGTGGCGGCGGCGCCCGTGATGCTGGCCGACGGCACCACCCTCGAGGTCACCATCAGCCTGGGCGTCACCCGCGTGACGGCGGAAGACGGTGCCTTGGACGGCCCCATCAACCGCGCCGACGCCGCCCTCTACGCCGCCAAGGCCGCCGGCCGCGACCGGGTGGTCCCGGCGTAAACGGGGGCCCCGGCCCCGTCACACCACCGCCGGCCAGTGCGGCTCCTGGTCCAGCACGGCGGCAAGGCGCCGCAGGCCCGTTTCGGCGTCGGCGCGGCGGTCGGGGGCCATGGGGCACACGCGCACCGCCTGGGGCGCCGCCCGCTGGCCGGGGACGAAGTTCTCCGGCCGGGTCACCGCCACCCCTTCGGCATGCGCCGCGTCGGCAAAGGCGCCGCTGCGCCACGGCTCGGGCAGCGCCAGCCACAGGTGATACCCTTCGGGATGGGCCCGCGGCCGCCAGGGGCCCAGGATCTCCGCGGCCAGGGCCTGGCGCGCCGCCGCCTCGGCACGCCGGGCCGCCACCAGGTGGGCCGCCGTGCCGTCGGTGATCCAGCGCGTGGCGATGGCCGCCGCCAGGGGCGAGGCCATCCAGACGGTGGTGCGCAGGGCGCGCGCCACGGCCGCCCGGTAGCGGGCCGGGGCGTGGACGTAGCCCGTGCGCAGCCCGGCTCCCAGAAGCTTGGAGACGCTGCTGACGAAACAGGTGTTCTCCGGCGCGTGGGCGGCCAGGGGGGCGGGCCGGCGCGACGGCAGCAGGCCGCCCAGGTCGTCCTCCACCACCGCGAGGTCGTGGCGCCGGGCCACGGCCGCCACGGCGGCCCGGCGTTCCGGCGACCACACGGCGGTGGTGGGGTTGTGCAGGGTGGGCATGACGTAGAGCGCCGCCGCCCCCTGGTTGCGGCACAGGCTGTCCAGGGCCTCGGGGTCCATGCCTTCCTCGTCCGCCGGCACGGGTCGCGGCGTCAGCCCCAGCAGGCCGCACAGGCCCATGAGGCCGGGGAAGGTGAGGGCATCGCACAGGACCGTGTCGCCCGGCCGCGTCAGGCCCCCCAGCGCCACCGCCAGCCCGTGCTGGGCGCCGTTCACCACCAGCACGCTGTCGGCTTCCGCGGCGAGGCCGTGCCAGCCCAGCCACGTGGCGCCGGCGGCGCGGTCGACGGGCCGCCCGGCCTCCGGCTGATAGGCCATGAGGTCCGCCGTTTCCGTTTCCGACAGCGCGGCGAGGGTGGTGTTGAGGGGCGCCCATCCGGGATCGCCCGGCCGGTTCAGGCTGAGGTCCACCACGGCGGGCTCGCCCTCGGGAATGGCGAAGGGGCCGTCGGCCGCCCGGCGCGGCGCCTGGACGAAGCTGCCGCGCCCCACGGTGCCGCTGATGAGGCCGCGCCGGCGCGCCGCGTTGTAGGCCCGTGTTACCGTCCCCACCGTGACGCCCAGGCGCCACGCCAGGTCGCGCTGGGGCGGCAGGCGGTCCCCCGGCGGCAGGGTGCCGTCGGCCACGGCCCCGGCCAGGGCGTCGGCGATGGCCCGGTAGCGCGGGCCGGCGCGGCCGCTCAGGTCGGGCGTCCAGTCAACCCCCATGGCAAAAATGTCCCCGTGACAATCCTTTTCTTGTCACCCTCATAGCACGCCGCATAATGGGGACGAAAGCCCCGGATTGATCCTTTGGAGGGGACAATGTTGGCCCGGTTACGGGGACAATTGCGCGGGGGCCTGGCTCTGCTGCGGCTGTGGCACCGGCGCCGGCGCGGCCGGCGGGCCTTGGCGCGGATGGACGCCCGCGACCGGGCCGACATCGGCGTACACGCCGAGGATGCCCGCCGCGAGGCGGGCAGGCCCTTTTGGCGACCGTAAACCGGTGATATGGAGACACCCATGACCCGCGTGCCCCTTTTCCAGGTCGATGCCTTCGCGCCGGGCCCCTTCACCGGGAATCCGGCGGCCGTGGTGGTGCTGGCGCAGTGGCCCGACGACGCCACCCTCCTGGCCGTGGCGGCGGAGAACAACCTGTCGGAGACGGCCTTCATCGTGCCCGACGGCGACGCCTGGGCCCTGCGCTGGTTCACCCCGGCGACGGAGGTGGACCTGTGCGGCCACGCCACCCTGGCCGCCGGCTTCGTCGTGGGCGAGCGCCTGCGGCCGGGCACCGACCGCGTTGCCTTCGACAGCCGCGCCGGCCGGCTCACGGTGTGGCGCGAGGGGGAGGCCTGGTGCCTGGACATGCCCGCCGACCCGCCCGCGCCCGTGACGCCGCCCGACGGCCTGGCGCCGGCCCTGGGCGTGCCGGCGCACGCCATCGAGGCCGTGCGCGCCGGGCGCTTCCTGATGGTGGCGCTGCCCGACGCCGGGGCGGTGCGGGCGCTGGCGCCGGACTTCGCCGCCCTGGCGGCCCTGGACACCGCCGCCGTGCTGCCCACGGCGCCGGGCGACGGCGTGGACTTCGTGTCGCGCTGTTTCGCGCCGGGGCTCGGGATACCGGAGGACCCGGTGACGGGCTCGGCGCACGCCGTGCTCGTGCCCTACTGGGCGGCGCGCCTGGGCCGGACCCGCCTTGAGGCGCATCAGCTCTCCGCGCGCGGCGGCCGCCTGGCCTGCCGCCTCGACGGCGACCGGGTGGTTGCCGGCGGCCCCGCCACCCTGTACCTGGAAGGCATGATCACCCTGGAGGCGCAGCCATGACCGAGGAACTCTTCCGCGCCGACGCCTACACCGCCAGCACGACGGCCACGGTGACGGCCGTGACGCCCGACGGCATCGTGCTCGACCGCACCGTGTTCTACCCCATGGGCGGGGGGCAGCCGGGCGACACCGGCACCCTGACGCGCGCCGCCGACGGCGCCGTCGTGGCCGTCGCCGACACCCGTTACACGGACGACGGGCTGGTGCACGTGCCCGACGGCGACAGCGGCCTGGCGGCGGGCGACGGCGTGACGGCGGCCATCGACTGGCCGCGCCGCCACCGCCTCATGCGCATGCACACCCTGATGCACGTCCTGTGCGGCCTGGTGCCGGGGGCCGTCACCGGCGGCCAGGTGGGCACGGACAAGAGCCGCCTGGATTTCGACCTGCCCGAGGCGGTGGACAAGGAGGCCCTCAACGAACGACTCGACACCGTCATCGCCGAGGACCGCCCGGTGCATGTGCGCTGGATCGACCGGGCCGACCTCGCCGACCGGCCGGAGCTGGTGCGCACCCTCTCCGTCCAGCCGCCGGCCGACGAGGGTCGCGTCCGGCTCGTCGAGGTGGAAGGCATCGACCACCAGTCCTGCGGCGGGACGCATGTGGCCTCCACGGGCGAGATCGGCGCCGCGCGCGTGGGCAAGGTGGAAAAGAAGGGCCAGAAGAACCGCCGCATCAACCTGCACCTGGACGATCAGGGCGGCTAGATGCCGGAGACCCTGCCCCTCTGGCCCACGCCGCCCATGGCCGTCACCCTTGTGCTGGTGGCGGCCATGGTCGTGCTGTTCGTGCGCGACCGCTGGCCCCTGGACGTCACGGCGCCGGCCATCCTCGGGGCGGCGCTGTTGGCCTTCCAGGTGGTGCCCGTGCCCGGCCCCGACGGCGCCAACCGGCTGGGGCCGGCGGCCCTGCTGAGCGGTTTCGCCAACCCGGCGCTCATCACCGTGGTGGCGCTGCTGGTGGTGGGCGAGGGGCTCACCCAGGCGGGCGCCCTGGACCGGCTGGCGCGCCGGGTGGCGGTGCCGGGGCGGGGGCCCCGGCCGACGGTGGCGCTGGTGCTCCTGGTGGTCACGGCCGCCAGCGCCTTCCTCAACAACACCCCCATGGTGGTGGTCTTCATCCCCGTGCTGCAGGCGCTTGCCGCCATGCACGGCTTTCCGCCCAATCGCGCCATGCTGCCCCTGTCCTACGTCGCCATCCTGGGCGGCATGACGACCCTGCTGGGCTCCTCCACCAACCTGCTGGTGTCCGGCGTGCTCGCCGACATGGGGCGCGCGCCCTTCGGCTTTTTCGAGTTCACCCCCGTGGCCCTGCCCCTGGTGGCGGCGGGGCTTTTGTACGTGGGCTTCGTGGTGCCCCGGCTGCTGCGCGCCAAGCCCAGCCTGTGCGGCCGCATGACCCGGGGCGGCCGGCATTTCGTGGCGCAGTTGCGGGTGCCCGGGGACTCGCCCCTGGTGGGGCGGGTGCCGGGTCCCGGCACGGCGCCCCTCCTGGCGGGCATGTACGTGCGCGCCGTGGAGCGCGCCGACGGCCTCTACGCGCCGCCCTTCACGGACATGCCGCCGCTGGAAGCGGGCGACGTGCTGCTGGTGGCGGCGACGCGCCGGGCGCTTGCCGACGCCCACGCGCGCCATCCCGGCCTGGTCGTGGCGGGGTCGGGCGACGCCGCGGCGCCCTCGGCCGCCGGGGCCCAGGAGCTGGTGGAGGCCATGGTGCCGCCCGCCTCGCGGCTCGTCGGCCAGACCCTGCGACTCGCCGCCTTCCGCCAGCGGTTCGGCTGCACGGTCCTGGGCATCCAGCGGCGCGAGCGCATGTACCGCGAGCGCGTCGCCGACGTCCGGCTGGAACCCGGCGACGTGCTGCTCGTCCTGGGCACGCCGGGGGCGGTGGAGGCCCTGCGCCTGGAGCACGATGTGCTCGTCATCTCCGGCAGCCGCGCGCCCCTGGCGCGGCCCGGTCACGCCGGCCTGGCGGGCGGCATCTTCGCCGCCGTCATCGCCGCCGCCGCCAGCGGCGTGGTGCCCGTGGCCGCCGCCGCCGTGGCGGGCGCCGCCGCCATGCTGGCCCTGGGGGTCCTCAACCCGCGCCAGGCGGGGCGCGCCGTGGACCGGCGGGTGGTGCTGCTCATCGGCGCCGCCCTGGCCCTCGGCGAGGCCATGCGCGTCACCGGGACGGCGGCGTGGCTCGCCCACGGCCTGGCCGCCGGGCTGGCCGACGCCGGGCCGGCGGTGGTGCTGTCGGGCTTTTTCCTGCTGGTGGCGGGCTTCACCAACATCCTGTCCAACAACGCCTGCGCTGTGCTCTTCGCCCCCATCGGCCTGGCCCTGGCGGGCGAGCTGGACGTGGCGCCGCGCGCCTTTGCCGTGGCCACGGTGCTGGCGGCCAACTGCTCCTTCGCCTCGCCCGTGGGCTACCAGACCAACCTGCTGGTCATGGCGCCGGGGCAGTACCGGGTGAAGGATTTCGTGCGCGCCGGGGCGCCGCTGGTGATTCTCCTGTGGGCGGTCTTCACGGCGGTGGCGCCGCTGTTCTGGGCGTTGTGAGCGACGGCGCGCCGTATTGATTCCGGCTGTGTAGGGGCTTACGTTAACTCAATGGGTTTGCGGCTGACCTGGGACGAGGCGAAACGGCGCGCCAATCTGGAGAAGCATGGGCTCGACCTCGCCGATGCGGAGGGCGTACTGGCTTCCCGTTACCGCCTCGATGTCCCGGTGGTACGGAACGGGGAAGCACGGGTGCAGTCCATATCCTATGTGCTCGAAGCGCTTGCCGTGCTGACCGTGGTTCATGTTCCCCGTGAAGGCCTCACCCGCGTGGTCAGCTTTCGGCGGGCAGGCACTGCGGAACGGGAGATCTATCGTGTCTGGCTCGAAGACCAACACCATGACCCTTGAGGCGGTAAAAGGTGTGGTGGACGCGTTGCCCGAGGGCAGCGACTTCACCTGGGACGGCGTTGATGAGGACGACCGCCCCGCCACGGAGGCCGAGATGCGCGCCGCCATTGAGCTGGACCGGGCCCGCCGGGAAGCCGGCGGGAAATCCGGCAAGACGCCGGTGGTCCTGGCGGTGGATAGTGACGTCCTTGAGGCCTTTCAGGCGGCCGGCCCCGACTGGCGTGCCCGCATGAATGAAGCCTTGCGGGCGTGGACGCGGGCGGGTTCTTGAAGCGGCCAACGGGCCTCCCCTTTGCGTGGTGATTCTCCTGTGGGCGGTCTTCACGGCGGTGGCGCCGCTGTTCTGGGCGTTGTGACGGAACACCCGGAAAACCGGGCGATTTCGCACGTGCAGCAAAAATTCCGTTGACGGACGGGGGAACCGGGCCTAGCGTTCGCGTGGGCCACGACCCCCCAACGGGTCGCAGCCCTTCTGCAAGGAAGGGAGGTAATCCATCATGACCGATATTCCCGCCAAGCCGGCGACCAAGCCGGCCAATCCCCGCTTCTCGTCCGGTCCGTGCAGCAAGCGCCCCGGCTGGAGCCTCTCGGCCCTGGCCGACGCGCTGACCGGGCGCTCCCACCGCTCCAGCGAAGGGAAGGCGAAGCTCAAGGAAGTCATCGACCGCACCAGGGCCATTCTCGAGGTGCCCGAGGACTACCGCGTGGGCATCGTTCCCGCTTCCGACACCGGGGCCGTGGAAATGGCCCTGTGGTCCCTCCTGGGGCAGCGCGGGGTCGATGTGCTGGCCTGGGAGAGCTTCGGCGACGGCTGGGTGACCGATATCACCAAACAGCTCAAGCTCGACGACGTCCGCACCTTCAAGGCCGAGTACGGTGCCATTCCCGACCTGAACCAGGTGGATGGCAACCGCGACATCGTTTTCACCTGGAACGGCACCACGTCCGGCGTCTGCGTCCCGGGCGGCGACTGGATTCCCGCCGACCGCCAGGGGCTCACCATCTGTGACGCCACCTCCGGCATCTTCGCCCAGCGCCTGCCCTGGGACAAGCTGGATGTGGTCACCTACTCGTGGCAGAAAGTCATGGGCGGCGAGGGGCAGCACGGCGTGCTCATCCTGTCGCCGCGCGCCGTGGAGCGGCTGGAGAACCACACGCCGCCGTGGCCGCTGCCCAAGCTGTTCCGCATGACCAAGGGCGGCAAGCTCAACGAGGGCATCTTCAAGGGCGAGACCATCAACACGCCCTCCATGCTGTGCGTCGAGGACGCCCTGGACGGCCTCCGGTGGGCCGAATCCGTGGGCGGCCTGAACGGCATGATCGAACGCGCCAACACCAACCTCAAGGTGCTGGAGGACTGGATCGCCCGCTCCGACTGGATCGACTTCCTGGCGGAGGAGGCGGCCATCCGCTCCAACACCTCGGTGTGCCTCAAGGTCGTGGCGCCCTGGTTCAAGGCCCTGTCCGAGGACGAGCAGGAAAAGGCCGCCAAGCGCATCGCCGCCGTGCTGGAGGAAGAGGGTGTCGCCTACGACATCACCGGCTACCGCGAGGCGCCCGCCGGCCTGCGCATCTGGACCGGGGCCACGGTGGAGAAGGGCGACCTGGAAGCGCTCATCCCGTGGCTGGACTGGGCGCACGCCGTGGTGAAGAACGAGTACGGCGCGTAAAAGCCCCTTTTCCGCGAAAACACGTCGTGGCGGACCGCCCGCCGCCCGCCCGGCGCGGGCGGTCCG
>CAJXLG010000065.1 GCA_913055885.1 uncultured Rhodospirillales bacterium | reverse complement strand
ACCACCTGCTGTTCCGTGCCGTCGGACACCCCCACGGCGGCGAGACCGTCGTCATCCAGGCTGGTGAGCACCGTCACCCCCACGAGCCGGGGGCGGGCGGCGCCGTGGCGCGCCGCTTCGTCGGCGGCCTCGCGGGCCGCCACCAGGGCATCGGGCCCGGCCGACGTGTGCAGGGTGAGCATGAAGGCGCCCAGGCCGGCGGCGCTCCGGACCGCGCCGGCCATGGTGGCGGGAATGTCGTGGAACTTGAGGTCCAGGAAAACGGGCACGCCCGTCGCCGCCACGGCGGCGACGCCGGCCGGGCCGTTGGCCGTGAAGAACGCCAAGCCCAGCTTGACCCCGCCCACGTGACCCGCCACCCGTTCCGCCAGGGCGCGCGCGGCGTCGGCGTCGGCCGTGTCGAGGGCCACCAGGAGGGGGTTGCCGGCGGGGGCGCGGGGCGGCGTCACAACGCCCCTCAGGAATCCCGGGCGATGCCCGGGTTGAGGCGCTCGCGGAGCTGCTTGCCCGTCTTGAAGAAGGGCACGCGCTTGGCCTCCACATGCACCGGCTCGCCGGTGCGGGGGTTGCGCCCCGTCCGCGCGTCGCGCTCTTTCACCGAGAAGGCGCCGAAGCCGCGCAGTTCCACGCGGCCGCCTTCCGCCAGGGCCGCCGTGATTTCCTCGAAAATGGTGGAGACGATGCGTTCCACGTCCTTGTGGTAAAGGTGCGGGTTGCGCTCGGCGAGGCGCGCAACGAGCTCCGATTTGGTCATGCTGCCTTCTCCACCGGCTGGTTGGCGAAACCTCGATCCCCCGGGGTGCGCCACGTCCGGGAACCCTGCCACAACCCCCGGCGCACGGCAAATCCTTCCATGCCGGCAAAAACCCCCGCCGGGCGGGCCCGGCGGGGGTCTTCGCATCGGCCGGCGGAGCGGCGGGACGGGCGTTACTCCTCGTCCGTCTGCTCCTGCTGCTTCTGGCGGATGGCCTCGCCGAGGATCTCGCCGAGGGAGGCCCCGGAGTCGGCGGAGCCGTACTCCTGCATGGCCTGCTTCTCCTCCTCGATCTCGATGGCCTTCACCGAAAGCTGGATGCGGCGGTTGGTGCGGTCGATCTGGGTGATGCGGGCATCCACCTTCTCGCCCACGGCGAAGCGATCGGGGCGCTGGTCGGGGCGCTCCTTGGCCAGGTCCTGCTTGCGGATGAAGCCCGGCACGCCCTCGCGCACCGTCACCTGCAGGCCGTTCTCCGCCACCTCGCTGACGGTGGTGGTCACCACGTCCCCCTTGGACAGGTTGCCCAGGGCGGATTCGAAGGGGTCCTCGGAGAGCTGCTTGATGCCCAGGCTGATGCGCTCCTTGTCCACGTCCACGTCGAGGACGCGGGCCTGGACGTGGTCGCCCTTCTTGTACTCCTTGATGACCTCCTCGCCCGGACGGTCCCAGGACAGGTCCGACAGGTGCACCATGCCGTCGATCTCCCCGGGCAGGCCGACGAACAGGCCGAACTCGGTGATGTTCTTGACGTCGCCCTCCACGGTGGAGCCCACGGGGTGCTGCTCCAGGAAGGCCTCCCAGGGGTTGGCGGTGCACTGCTTGAGGCCGAGCGAGATGCGGCGCTTCTGCGGGTCCACCTCAAGCACCATGACCTCCACCTCCTGACTGGTGGAGACGATCTTGCCCGGGTGGATGTTCTTCTTGGTCCAGCTCATCTCGGAGACGTGGACCAGGCCCTCGACGCCCGGCTCCAGCTCGACGAAGGCGCCGTAGTCGGTGATGTTGGTGACGCGGCCCTTGAACTTGGCGCCCACGGGATACTTGGACTCCACGCCCTCCCACGGGTCGGCCTCCAGCTGCTTCATCCCCAGGCTGATGCGCTGGGTCTCGGGATTGAAGCGGATGACCTGGACGTTGACCGTCTGGCCGATGGAGAGCGCCTCCGTGGGATGGTTGATGCGCCGCCAGGCGATGTCCGTGACGTGCAGGAGGCCGTCCACACCGCCGAGGTCGACGAAGGCGCCGTAGTCGGTGATGTTCTTGACCACGCCCTCGAGGACCATGCCCTCCTTGAGGCTCTCGATGAGCTCGGCGCGCTGCTCGGCGCGCGTCTCCTCCAGCACGGCGCGGCGCGAGACCACGATGTTGCCGCGCGAGCGGTCCATCTTGAGGATCTGGAAGGGCTGCGGCGTGCCCAGGAGGGGCGTGATGTCACGCACCGGGCGGATGTCCACCTGGCTTCCGGGCAGGAAGGCCACGGCGCCCTGGAGGTCCACGGTGAAGCCGCCCTTGACGCGGCCGAAGATGACGCCGTTGACGCGCTCGTTGTTGTTGAAGGCCTTTTCGAGTTGGGTCCAGGCCTCCTCGCGGCGCGCCTTGTCGCGCGACAGGACGATGGCGCCGTCCCGGTCCTCGTAGCGCTCGACGAAGACGTCCACTTCGTCGCCGGGCTCCAGGCTGTCGGCGGTGCCGTCGGGGTTGAACTCCTTGAGCGGCACGCGCCCCTCGGACTTGAGCCCCACGTCGATGAGCGCGGAGTCCTCGTCCACGTCGAGGACCTTGCCGCGCTGAACGGAGCCCTCGAAGCCGCCCTCGGGACCCAGGGACTCCTCCAGAAGGGCGGCGAAATCCTCGTTGGTGCCGGCCTGGGCCGGCGCGGTCTCGGTTTCAGCCATGTGGTTGCGGTTCCTTTCCTTGCTCTCTCGGGCGTTTCTTGTTCAGACCCGACTGTCTTGTTCCGGCCTGCCGGTTGTTTCCGGCGGTCTTCGGGCCCCGGTTCAACCCGGGCCGTCGTGCGGGGCCCGCGATGCGATCAGCGAAAGAGCGGCCCGGAGGGCCGCGTCCACATCCAGGTCCGTGGTGTCCAGGACCCGGGCATCGGCCGCGGGCTTGAGCGGGGCTTCCGCCCGTTCCGCGTCGCGGGCATCGCGTGCTTTCATGTCCTCAAGGACATGCTCCCGTATAGCGTCCACACCGCGTTGCCGCAACTCTTTCACACGCCGGTCGGCGCGTGCCTCCACGGACGCGGTGACGAACAGCTTGATGTCGGCATCCGGGCACACCACCGTGCCCACGTCGCGCCCGTCCAGCACGGCGCCCGGCCTGCCGCCGGGCGGATTGTGGGCGAAATCGCGCTGGAAGTCGAGGAGCGCGGCGCGCACCTCGGGCAGCACCGCCACCTGCGACGCCGCCGCCGCCGTGGCGTCCTCCTTGAGGGCCGGATCGTCCAGCAGGTCGGGCGTGAGCGCCCGCGCCGCCGCGCCGGCCGTGGCCGAATCGGCCGGATCGCCGCCCCGGCGCAGCACCAGGAGCCCCACGGCGCGGTACAGGGCGCCGGTGTCCAGGCAGGCGTAGCCGTAGTGGCGGGCGATGGCGTGGGCGAGGGTGCCCTTGCCCGCCCCCGCCGGCCCGTCGATGGCGATGATCATGCGCCCTCCTCCGCCGATTCGATAGCCGCGCCCAGGCCGTTCATCAGGGCCGCGAAGCCGGGAAAGCTGGTGGCGATGGCGCTGGTGTCGTCGATTCGCACGGGGGCTTCCGTGGCCAGTCCCAGCACCAGGAAGGCCATGGCGATGCGGTGGTCGAACAGGGTCGCCACCGTGGCCCCGCCGGCGGGCGGTCGGCCTGTGCCGTGCACCGTCAGGGTATCGCCCTCCACGGCCACCGCCACGCCGCACGCGTCCAGGCCCTCGGCGATGGCCGCGAGCCGGTCGCTTTCCTTGACGCGCAGCTCGCCCAGGCCGTGCATGCGCGTGGTGCCGGCGGCACACGCCGCCGCCACCGCCAGCACGGGGTACTCGTCGATCATGGCGGGGACGCGGTCGGCCGGCACGGCGATGCCCCGGAGGGTCGAGGCGGTCACCGTGAGATCGGCCACGGGCTCCCCCGCCTCCTCCCGGCGGTCGTGTTCCTCGATGGCGGCACCCATCTCGCGCAGGGTGTCGAACAGCCCGGCGCGCAGGGGGTTGAGCCCCACGGCCCGCAGGGTGACGCGCGAATCGGGCACGATCAGCGCCGCCACCAGGGGAAAGGCGGCGGACGACGGGTCGGCCGGCACATCGATGGTCTGCCCCTCGAGTTCCGGCCAGCCCTCGACGCTGACGGCCCGGGCGCCGCCGCCGGCATCCGCCGTGGTCACGGCCGCGCCGAAGCGGCGCAGCAGGCGCTCCGTGTGGTCGCGGGTGGGGGCGGGCTCGACGACGGTGGTGCGCCCGCCCGTGTTGAGCCCGGCCAGGAGCAGGGCCGACTTCACCTGGGCGGAGGCCACGGACAGGGTGTGCTCGCCGGGCAGCAGGGCGTCCGTGCCCTCGACGGCCAGCGGCAGGCGGCCGCCGGCGCGGCCCGTGAAGCGCGCCCCCATGTCGCCCAGGGGGCCCGTCACCCGCGCCATGGGCCGGCCGCGCAGGGAGGCGTCGCCCGTGAAGACGCTGAACACGGGGTGGCTGGCGGCGATGCCCAGGAACAGGCGCGCGCCCGTGCCGGCGTTGCCCATGTCCACCACGTCGTCGGGCTCGGCGAGGCCGCCCACGCCCCGGCCGTCAACGCACCAGTGGCCCGGCTCGCGGCGCCCGGCCCCGGCGCCGAAAGCGCGCACCGCCCGCGCCGTGGCATGCACGTCGTCGCCTTCCAGCAGGCCGCGCACCACCGTCCGCCCCACGGCGAGGGCGCCCAGCATGAGGGCGCGGTGCGAGACGGACTTGTCGCCGGGCACGCGGACGGCGCCGGTGAGGGCCGGGGCCCGGCGGGCGGTGGCGGGTCGGGTCATGGTCGAGCCGGGGTCCGGTTGCACGGAGGGCCTTGATAGCACAGGCGCCGGCCGGTGGTAAGAGGGCGGCGAAGCCCGGACATTTGCTTTGACAGGGCCGGGGACTCGTGGCAAAGGGGCGGCCGCCCGCAAACCGTCACGGGTCGAGGAAGGGAAATCGTGGTGGCCAAAAAGGACATGGGAACGAAACGGACGTGCCAGAGCTGCAACGCCCGTTTCTACGACCTGCAGAAGTCGCCGCCGGTGTGCCCCAAGTGCGGCACCACCCAGAATCTGGAAAAGCCCGCGCGCGGCGGCCGTTCGGGCGGCCAGAAGGCGGCCCAGCAGCAACAGCCGGCGCAGCAGAAGGCCGCCCAGCCGGCGGCGGCCGCCGGCGAGGGCGAGTCCATCGCCGAGGAGGCCCCCCTCACCGAGGAATCGGAGAATCAGCAGGCCTTCATCGAGGACCCGGGCGACCTGGGCGAGGAAGCCGACGAGGTGGCCGGCGTCATCGAGGGCATGGACGACAACGAGGAGGGCTGACCCCCGTTAATGGGGGCCCCGCCCGGGCCGGGTCGCCCACTCGACGCGCCTTCCGGACAAGCGCCGGCCGGGAGAGGCCCCGGCCGGCGTTTGTTCGTGATTTTCCCGGACACCGAACACGCCGCCGCCCGGGCAGGGCCCGGGCGGCGGAAGCGCCCGCGCGGGCCGGGGGCGTCCTACTTCCCGCCGTCGCGCATCTCGTGCATGCCCAGCTTCTTCTCCAGCTTCCTGAACGCCCTCTCGGCGTTGTCGGGCAGGTCGTGCGCCACGCCCTGGTGGCACTGGATGCAGGTCATGCCCTTCTGCTCCGCCTCGCGGTGCCGCCTGGCGGCCCGGCCTTCCTGGTCGTAGAAGTCCATGGCCTTGAAGTTGTGACAGTTGCGGCATTCCCGGGAGTCCGTGCGCAGCATGGTGCTCCACACGCTCTTGGCCATGCCGAGGCGGTGCTCCTTGTACTTCTGCTCGGTATCAATGGTGCCCACGGCCTTGTGGTAGAGTTCGTTGGTCGCCTTGATCTTGCGCACCACCTTGTGGATCCAGTCGCGCGGGACGTGGCAATCGGGGCAGCTCGCCTGCACGCCGCTGGCGTTCAGCTCGTGCACGCTTCCGCGGTATTCCTTGTAGGGATTGTTCTTCATTTCGTGGCACGAAATGCAGAAGGCCTCGTTGTTGGTGAGCGCCATGGCCCAGTTGAAGCCGCCCCACAGGACGACGCCCACGATGATGCCCACCAGGAGCAGGCCGCCCAGGGACCAGCGGGCGGGCGGCGACGTCAGCGTGTGCCACAGGCGACGGAAGAACCCCTTGTGCTTTTGTTCCGTCATCGTCTCTCCCCGGTCTTGACGGATGGCCGGACGCGGACGCCGGCGCGCCGCCTCCGGCGCGCCGGCGCGGCCGCCGTTACCGCAGCGTCATGGAGAAGGTGTTGTCCACGAGCGGCTCGGCGTCCGTCTGCGGCACGTGGCACTGGTTGCAGTTCCAGCGCCCCGCGTCCGGCGAATTCATCTGCAAGTTTCCTTCGCGGCCCACATAGTGGGTCTGGCTGATCTTGCTGGCGTTTTCCTCGATGTACGTGTCCGCGCCGTGGCAATCGAGGCATTCGTTGACGTTCCTGCTGATCTCGTACTTGGCGATCTTGTGGGGCACCAGCGGCGGCTGGGCGGCGTAGTCGCGCCTGAAACGCTGGTCGGATTCCCGGACGCGATAGATCTCCGTCTCCTTGCTGGTGTCGGGAACAGGATTGTCCTCGCGCAGGGAATCCACGCCGGCCGCCTTCGCGGGGCCCCCCGCCCCGATCACGCCGGCCAGGGCCATGGCCGCCACCACGGCGAGCCCTCGGTTGCGCATCCTCATGGCTTCATCTCCCTTTTCCTCACGCCCGTGTGCCGGGCCCGGCTCATTCCGCCGCGGCCCGGTGGTGGGTTGTGGTTGCCTGATCGTCCGCCTTGACGGCGTCGGGGAAACGCCCCCCGAACCGGAAGACCGCCTTGGAGCAGACGTCGATGCAGCGGCCGCAGTTGGTGCAGTCCCCCGACAGGATCACCGGCCCCTCCCCGTGCGGCGCCTTGAGGGCGGGCGGGATGACCCGGGGCTCGGGGCACACGGCGTAGCAGTCCATGCAGTCGTTGCACGCCGCGCGGTGGTCGGCGCGCACCCGCAACAGGGCATAACGCCCGAGGAGCCCGTAGAACGCTCCCACGGGACACAGCCGGCCGCAGAAGCCCCGCTCGCTGGCCGCCAGGTCGAACAGGAAGACCCCCAGCACCACCACCCAGGCCAGGGAGCCGCCGACCACGAAGAGCCCGAAGACCAGCTCGCGCTGCACCAGGGTGATGGGGTTGACCAGCTCCCACGCCAGGGTCCCGGTGGCCGCCGACGCCGCCAGGGCGGCGACGAGCACGCCGTACCGCACGCTCCGGGGGAAATTGCCGCCCGTCCGGGGCACCCCCAGCCGCACCCGCAGGCGGTAGGCCAGGTCCGTCACCGGATTGATGGGGCACACCCACGAGCAGTACATGCGCCCCCCGATGAGCAGATAGGCCACCAGCACGATCAGGGCGCCCAGGAAGCCCGATGCCGCCAGCAGGTTGCCGGCCGCCAGGCTCTGCAGGGCCATGAAGGGGTCCGTCAGGGGCAGGAACCACAGGGTATAGCTGGACGCCAGGGTGCCCTTGACGATCCACACCCCGGTCACGGGCCCCACCAGGAAGACGGCAAGGAACACGGCCTGCGCGGTGCGGCGGGCGATGAGCCACTTGTGGGCCGCCCACCAGCCGCGTACGGCCACCGCCTCGGCGCCCGGTTTGGCCTTGACGTCCCGGCTCATGGTTCAAATCCCTCGTAACCGCCCTTTTTGGTCCTGTCGGGCAGGTCGATGACCCGGCCGCTTCCCGTGTCGGGGCTTTCCATGCCCTCGCGGCCCCGGTTGGGCAGGTCGATCACCCCTTCCACCAGGGACTCGCCGCGCTTTTTCTTTTCCGCCCAGCCCAGGCGGTAGTGCTCGCCCACCCGGCCGCGCGCCAGGTCCTCGGGGAGGACCCTGATGGCCGCCTCCGGCAGGACGCACGCCGCCTCGCACTTGCCGCAGCCGGTGCACTTGTCCGTGTGCACGGTGGGCAGGAAGCGGGTGTGGGCCTGGGTGCGGACGTTGTGACGGGGTTCCAGGGTGATGGCCTCGTCGATCAACGGACACACGCGGTAGCAGACGTCGCACCGCAGGCCGAGGTAGTTGAGGCAGCTCTCGTGACCCACCACGACGGCGATGCCCATTTCCGCCGCGTCGATGTCCGTGAGCCCCCTGTCCAGGGCGCCCGTGGGACAGGCGGCGACGCAGGGGATCTCCGGGCACATCTCGCAGGGCACGTCGCGGGCGACGAAATACGGCGTGCCGGCGGCGGCGCCGTCGCCCAGTCCCGCCAGGCGCAGGGTGTCGTAGGGACAGTCCCGCACGCACCGGCCGCACCGCACGCAGGCCGCGAGAAAGGCGTCCTCGTCGAGGGCGCCCGGCGGCCGGATGGCGTGGGCCGGCTTGTTGGCCGCCACGCGGCCGGCCAGGCCCAGCCCGGTGCCCGCCAGGGCCACCAGGGCGACGCCGCGCACGGCGGTGGCCAGGAAACGGCGGCGTGCCACCTGCTTGTTCGATGTCCGATCATCGTGGGCCATGACGGGGCCTCGCTACTGCCCGGGGGCGGGGCGGGACCCGTGCATCCGCACGGGGCCCGTCCGCTCCGGTTCCTACGCCGATACCACGCGGCAGGCGCACTTCTTGTAGTCCGTCTCCTTGGACAGCGGGTCCGTGGCGTCGAGGGTCAGCTTGTTGGCCAGCTTGTTCTCGTCGAACCACGGAATGAACACCAGGCCGCGCGGCGTCCGGTTGCGGCCCCGGGTTTCCACCCGGGCCTGCACCGTGCCCCGCCGGGTCTCCAGCTTGACGGGGGCGCCCCGCCGCAGGCCCCGGTCGCGGGCGTCGTCCGGGTTCATGAAGACCACCGCCTCGGGGAAGGCCTTGTGCAGCTCGGGCACCCGCCGCGTCATGGAGCCGGAGTGCCAGTGCTCCAGGACACGCCCCGTGGCCAGCCACAGGTCGTAGTCGTCGTCGGGCATCTCGGCCGGGTCCTCGTACGGCGCCGAGATGAGGTTCGCCTTGCCGTTGTCGTTGCCGTAGAACTTGATGCCCTCGCCTTCCTCGACGTAGGGATCGTACTGCTCGTTGTAGCGCCACAGGGTCTCCTTGCCGTCCACCACGGGCCAGCGCAGGCCCCGCGCCTGGTGGTACAGCTCGAAGGCGCCCAGGTCGTGGCCGCGGCCCCGGCCGAACCGGGCGTACTCCTCCCAGAGGCCCTTCTGGATGTAGAAGCCGAAGGCTTCCATCTCGTCGTTCGGGTATTCGTTGCCCGAACCGTCCACCACCTTCTGCTTTTCGAAGGCGTCCACCTGGCCGTTGCGGAAGAGCACCTCGTAGAGGGTCCTGCCCTTGTACTCGGGCATCTTGTCCACCAGTTCCCGCGGCCAGACGTCCTCCACCTTGAAGCGCTTGCTGAATTCCACGGTCTGCCACAGGTCCGATTTGGCGCCCTCCGGCGGCGTCACCTGCTGGCGCCAGAACTGGGTGCGGCGCTCGGCGTTGCCGTAGGCCCCCTCCTTTTCCGCCCACATGGCCGTGGGCAGGATGAGGTCCCCGGACAGGGCCGTCACCGTGGGATAGGGATCGGACACCACGATGAAGTTGTCGGGGTTGCGATAGCCCGGCCAGGTCTCGTTGTTGAGGTTGGCCGCGGCCTGCATGTTGTTGTTGCACTGCACCCAGTAGGCGTTGAGGACGCCGTCCTTGAGCTTGCGGTTCTGCAGCACGGCGTGGAAGCCGGGCTCCGGGGGAATGGTGCCCTCGGGCAGCTTCCAGATCTTCTCCGCCAGGTCGCGGTGATGCTTGCTCATCACCACACCGTGCGGCAGCCGGTGGGCGAAGGTTCCCACCTCGCGCGCCGTGCCGCAGGCCGACGGCTGCCCCGTGAGGGAGAAGGGGCTCTGCCCGGGCCTGGAGATCTTGCCCGTGAGCAGGTGGACGTTATAGACGAGGCCGTTCACCCACACGCCCCGCGTGTGCTGGTTGAAGCCCATGGTCCACAGCGACATGACCTTCCTGTCCGGGTCGGCGAAGGCCTTCGCCAGGCGTTCCAGCTTTTCGGCCGGCACGCCGGACATTTCGGCGGTCTTTTCCAGCGTGTACCCGGAAACCTGCTTCTTGTATTCCTCGAAGCTGATTTCCGAGAAGCTGCCGTCGTTGGGGTTCTCCGCCTTCTGCTGCAGCGGGTGCTCGGGCCGCAGGCCGTAGCCGATGTCCGTGGTGGTGGCGTTGAGCTTGACGTTGCTCTTGAGGAAGTCCTCGTCCACCGCGTCGTTCTGGATGATGTAATTGGCGATGTAGTTGAGGATCGCCAGGTCCGTCTGCGGCGTGAAGACCATGCCGTTGTCCGCCAGCTCGAAATTGCGGTTCTCGAAGGTGGACAGGACATGGACCTCGGCCCCCTCCTTGGTCAGCCGGGTGTCGGACAGCCGGGACCACAGGATGGGGTGCATCTCCGCCATGTTGGCCCCCCACAGGACGAAGGTGTCGGCCTCCTCCAGGTCGTCATAGCAGCCCATGGGTTCGTCGGCGCCGAAGCCGCGGATGAAGGCGCCCACGGCCGAGGCCATGCAGTGGCGGGCGTTGGGGTCGATGTTGTTGGAGCGCAGCCCCGCCTTCATGAACTTGGAGGCGGCGTAGCCCTCCCACACGGTCCACTGGCCGGAGCCGAACATGCCCACGCTTTCCGGCCCGCCGTTGTCCAGGGCCTCCTTGAACTTCGCCTCCATGACGTCGAAGGCCTTCTCCCAGGAGACGGGCTGGAAGTCGCCCTCCTTGTCGAACTCGCCGCCGCGCATGCGCAAAAGGGGCTGGGTGAGCCGGTCCTCGCCGTACATGATCTTGGCGAGGAAATAGCCCTTGATGCAGTTGAGCCCCTTGTTCACCGGGGCGTCGGGATCGCCCTGGGTGGCGTGGATCCGGTCGTCCTTGACGCCGGCCAGGACGCTGCACCCGGTGCCGCAGAACCGGCACGGGATCTTGTCCCAGCGCAGGTCCTCGTTCCCCTTCTGGGCAACCGCGCCGACCGGCAGCGCGGCCCCGGCCGCCGCCGCCGTCGCCGCGGCGGCATTGGCCTTCATGAACGTTCGCCTCGTGAGCGCCATCAGCTTGCCTCCTCGATAACCGCCTCCGGGTCGTCCGTCTGCTCGTGGTACACCAGCGCCACCGACAGAACGCCCTCGACGTTGTGGATCGCGGTCATGGTTTCATTCGCCGGGTTCTCCGGGGTTTCCTCCACGGTCACCACCAGGCGCTCATCGTCGGTGACGTGATGCACCTCGGTGCCGGGAAGGGCCGCCAGCCCCCGGCGCACCGGCGCCGCGTGGCCCGGATGGGCCCGCACCAGCACACCGCAGACATTCTCCCCCGGTCGCGGCGCGCGGCCGGCGTCCTCGTGTTCAAAGCGCCCCGTTCGCATGGGCCTCCCTCCCGTTGTCGTCGGCTGTCGTGTCGTCGCGGGCTTCCAGGTGGACCGTTCCCGCCGGGCAGGCGCCCACGCAGGTGCCGCAGCCCGTGCACAGGGCGGGATCGATCCACGGTTCGGCGCGGCCCCCCGGCCGCGGCCGGAAGCGGATGGCCCCTTCCGGGCAGGGGTCGCCGCAGGCACGGCAGGTGATGCCGCGCGCCGACAGGCAGGTGCCGGCGGCGATGACGGCCACCAGGGCACGGCGTCCCCCCGTGCCGATGGCGCCCGCGGGGCAGGCGTCGGCGCACGCGCCGCACTCGCTGCAGCCGCCGCGCCGGAAGTCCATTTCGGGAAAGCCGCCGTCGCCGGCGACCAGGATGCCCTCGGGGCAGGCGTCCAGGCAGGCGTCACAACGGGTGCAGCGGTCCAGGAAGGCCGCGTGGGCCCGGGGCGGCCGGTGAACCGGCCGCTCGGGCCGGGTCCAGGCGCCCCGGAGGAAACCGCGTCGCGATGGCCGGGCATTCATGATCTCACCCCCCTGACGGGCCGCCGGCCCCCTCCCGGCCGACAAGCCCCTACCCTCATTAGGGCCATAAGGTACGATCATGAGTATGGCCTGTCAATGCGAAAGTGCTAATACCAGACAGTTGTGGTTATACCTTCGTCGGGAGTGCCCGCATCGGCCGGGACTCGAGAAGGGGTGCGGACCGCCGCCTTTCTGGTTAGCCCCCGGCTTCCCGGTTAGGATGCGGCCGGACCGAACGGGGAGGCGGATTCATGGAGCAGGAAGCGACTCACGCGAGCCCCGGCCGCTGGATGACGCGGCGCTGCGTGAGATTGCGACCACCTTACTGGCCGATCCCGTCAATGAGCGCGCCGTCATCGGCGCCACCGAGGCCCACGAACTGACCCCGATTGTCGAAGTGCATCCCAGGCCCGGCGTGATGGATCCCGAAGCGCTTTCCACCGAAGCGGCCATCGCGGAGATGCCGCCCGAGTTAGACCAAGCCGCCATTCACGTC
>CAJXLG010000064.1 GCA_913055885.1 uncultured Rhodospirillales bacterium | reverse complement strand
CGCTGCGCCCCGATTCCTGCCAGGAACACGCCGCCCGCCGGCTGCATGCCCTGCACGAGGCCGTGCGCCACCACGTGCCGGCGGTGAAGCGGCGCGGCCTGGCGGCGCGCGTGGGCCTGGGGCCGAAGCCCACGCCGCCGCCGCCCGGCCTCTATCTGTACGGGCCGGTGGGGCGCGGCAAGTCCATGCTCATGGACCTGTTCCACCGCACGGCGCCGGTGACGGCGGCGCGCCGGCTGCACTTCCAGAGCTTCATGCGCACGGTGCACGAGCGCCTGCACGCCTACCGCCGGGACCGCCGCACCCGGGACGATCCCCTGCCGCCCCTGGCGCGGGCCCTGGCGGAAGAGGCGTGGCTCCTGTGCCTGGACGAGCTGGAGGTGCGCGACATCGCCGACGCCATGATCGTGGGACGGCTGTTCGAGGGGCTGCTGGATGCCGGGGTGGTGCTGGTCATCACCAGCAACCGGCCGCCGGACGAGCTCTACCACAACGGGCTCCAGCGGGAGCGCTTCCTGCCCTTCGTCGATCTCCTGAAAGAGCGCCTGGAAATCCTCGACCTGGCGGCGGGGACGGACTACCGGCGCGAGCGCCTGGCCGGCATGCCCGTCTACCACACCCCCGACGACGCGGCGGCGCGGGAAAACCTGGACGCCGCGTTCGGGCGCCTGACGGGCGGCCAGACCGGCGCCCCGGAGACGGTGCGGGTGCACGGCCGCGACGTGTCCGTGCCCCGGGCCGCCGGCGGCGTGGCCCGATTCGCCTTCGCCGATCTGTGCCAGCAGCCCCTCGCCCAGGACGATTACGCCGCCATCGCCGCGCGCTTCGACACCCTGGTGGTGGACGGCGTGCCGGTGATGGGCCCGGAAAAGGCGGACGCGGCGCGCCGCTTCATCCTGCTCGTGGACGCCCTGTACGAACACCGCACGGTGTTGGTGTGCTCGGCGGAAGCGGGACCGGAGGCGCTGAACGCCGGGGGCGCCGACGCCACGGAATTCGCCCGCACGGTGTCGCGGCTCCACGAGATGCAGGGCGCCGACTGGGCCGGCCGGCCGCACGTGGCGTAGGGGTGTGGGGGAGCAGCGGTGGACGGCGGGACCCGGACCCATCGGGCCCGGCTGTCGTGCTGGGGGGAGCGTTCGACCGTGTCGCCAGTCCCGCCGTCCACAAGTCCGAAGCTAGCAGGCGGGGTGGGGGCATGCTGTGCGCGCCGTCACACCCGGAGCTGTTGTCGGCCGGTACGACCGTGACGTAGGGTGGCGGTGGCGATGACACCTACAGGTAACGGGCGCCGCGCTCTTGGCGGAACACGATCACGGTTACAAGCTGCTCTTCTCCCACGCGGAAATGGTCGCCGACCTGCTCAAGGGATTCGTTCGTGAGCCGTGGGTGGAACAGCTGGATCTCGGCAGTCTGGAACGGGTGAGCAGCAGCTATGTGAGCGATGACCTGCGCGAGCGCGAGGACGACATCGTGTGGCGGGCCCGCTGGGGTGACGGCTGGATTTACGTCTATCTGCTGCTTGAATTTCAGGCCACGGTAGACCGCTTCATGGCGGTGCGACTCCTGACGTACGTTGGCTTGCTCTATCAGGACCTCATCCGCGCCGGCGAAACCGCGGAAGGGAACCTTCTCCCCCCGGTGCTGCCCCTTGTGCTCTATAACGGCGAACCGCGATGGACCGCGCCCACGGAGATCGCCGACCTCGTCGCGCCGACTCCGGGTGGTCTCGAAAGCTATCAGCCTTCGTTCCGCTATCTTCTGCTGGACGAAGGGCGGTACCCTGTTTCAAGCTTGCCCGAGAGCCGCAATCTGGCGGCCGCCGTGTTCCGGCTGGAAAACAGCCGCACGGCGGACGACCTTCTTGCCGTCATGCAGCGGGTCCTCGAATGGCTTCATGCGCCCGGGCGACAAAACCTGCACCGGGCCTTTCTCGTCTGGATGGAACGGGTCCTGTTGCCGGAACGCACAGGGCGGCGGGAGGCCCTGCCCACCGACAATCTGCGGGAGGCGGAGACCATGCTGGCGGAACGCGTCAAGGAATGGAAGCGCCAATACCAGGAAGAGGGCCGCGAAGAAGGCCGCCGGATCGGCCTTCAGGAAGGCCTTCAGGAAGGCCGGCAGGAGGGCCGGCAGGAAGGCCGGCAGGAGGGCCGGCAGGAGGGCCGGCAGGAGGGCGAGGCGGCGCTCCTTCTCAGGCTCATCGAGCGCCGCTTCGGCGCTGAGGCGGCCGAGGCCCATCGTGACCGCATCCGGCAGGCCGATCCCGACACCCTGCTGGCATGGTCGGACCGCATCCTCACCGCCGCCAGCGTGGAGGAGGTTTTCGTCTGATACGACGCACCGGATGTTTTGACTTGCGACAAGACATCCGGATGCGCGAGATGGGCTCAGGCGCCGCTCGGGCTTATACCGGCGCCCCTGAAGCGGCGCTTCGCGAGTCCCTTTCAAGGGGCGCGGGTCTGATCCCCCGACCCGTGCCAACCGATTCGGCGCCCGCCCGCCCGGGTAGGGTGCGGCCCGCCCGGGGTCACGGGTCGGCAGCTTGCATGCGTGCTTTTGAATGTAGCGCGGCATGCCCCGCCTTAATGCCATCGGCATCGCAAAATCCCCGGCATGCCCCTTGTTCCGGGCGGGCGTTCGCGTTAAACAACGGGACGGCCATGTTGCGGCGCAAACAGCGCCGCCCGGGCGAAAGGGCCCGGCGCGTGACAACGCCAAACCCACCGGGGGGATCGTTTCCGATGGCACGCAGCAAGATCGCACTCGTCGGCGCCGGCATGATCGGCGGCACCCTGGCGCACCTCGCCGGCCTCAAGGACCTGGGCGACGTGGTGCTGTTCGACATCGTCGAGGGCATGCCCCAGGGTAAGGCGCTCGACATCCAGGAATCCACGCCGGTGGAGGGCGTGGACGGCCATTGCGTCGGCGTCAATGATTACGAGTCCCTGAAGGATGCCGACGTCGTCATCGTCACCGCGGGCGTGCCCCGCAAGCCGGGCATGAGCCGGGACGACCTCATCGAGACCAACCTCAAGGTCATGCGCGACGTGGGCACCGGCATCCGCGACAACTGCCCCGGCGCCTTCGTCATCTGCGTCACCAACCCGCTCGACGTCATGGTCTGGGCGCTGCGCGAGGCGAGCGGCCTGCCTCACGAGAAGGTGGTGGGCATGGCCGGCGTGCTGGATTCCGCCCGCTTCCGCTGGTTCTTGGCGGAGGCCATGAACGTCTCGGTAGAGGACGTGCACGCCTTCGTCCTGGGCGGCCACGGCGACGCCATGGTGCCCCTGGTGCGCTATTCCACGGTGGCCGGCATCCCGCTGCCGGACCTTGTGGCGATGGGCTGGATCAGCCAGGAAACGGTGGACGGGATCGTCAAGCGCACGCGCGAGGGCGGCGGCGAGATCGTCGGGCTCATGAAGACCGGCTCCGCCTACTATGCGCCGGCCGCTTCCGCCATTACCATGGCGGAGGCCTACCTGCGGGATCGCAAGCGGGTCCTGCCCTGCGCCGCCCACTGCGACGGCCCCTACGGCCTGGACGGGCTGTATGTCGGGGTGCCGGTGGTGCTGGGCGCGGGCGGCGTCGAGCGCGTGGTGGAGATCGGGCTCAACGCCGAGGAACAGGCTCAATTCGACCACTCCGTCCAGAACGTCCGCGACCTCATGGCCAAGGCGCGGGAACTCTGGGGCTGAACGGCCGGCACTGACGGGAGCGCCATGAACATCCACGAATACCAGGCGAAACAGATCCTCGCCCGCTACGGCGTCGCGGTCCTGGGCGGCGGCGTGGCCTACACCCCCGACGAGGCGGAGAGCGTCGCCAAGGGCCTCAACGGCAACATCCGGGTCGTCAAATCGCAGATCCACGCCGGCGGGCGCGGCAAGGGCACCTTCCGGGAGCCCGCCGCGGCCGAGGGCGGCGGCGGCGTGCGCGTCCTCAAGGGGGACGACGATGTGGCCGGCCACGCCCGCGCCATGCTGGGCAGCACCCTGGTGACGGCGCAGACGGGCCCCGCCGGGCGCACCGTCAAGCGCCTGTACGTCGAGGAGGGCTGCGACATCCAGCGCGAGCTCTACCTGGGCATGCTCATCGACCGCGCCACCAGCCGCGTCACCGTCATGGCCTCCACGGAGGGCGGCGTGGAGATCGAGGAGGTGGCCCGCGAGCAGCCGGAGAAGATCCACAAGGTGGCCATCGACCCGGCCGTGGGCATGCATCCCTTCCACGCCCGCAAGCTGGCCTTCGGGCTGGACCTGGCGCCCGCCCAGATCAAGCCGGCGGTGAAGTTCTTCCTGGGCATGTACCGCGCCTTCACCGAGATGGACGCATCGCTCATCGAGGTGAACCCGCTGGTGGTGACGGGCGATGATCAGGTGCTTGCCCTGGACGCCAAGATGAACTTCGACGACAACGCGCTCTACCGCCACAAGGACGTGGAGGAGATGCGCGACGAGGACGAGGAGGACCCCGCCGAGCTGGAGGCGGGCCGCCACGGCCTCAACTATATCAAGCTCGACGGCAACATCGGCTGCATGGTCAACGGCGCCGGGCTCGCCATGGCGACCATGGACATCATCAAGCTGCACGGCGGCGAGCCGGCCAACTTCCTCGACGTCGGGGGCGGCGCCACCAAGGAGCGCGTCACGGCGGCCTTCAAGATCATCCTCTCGGACCCCAACGTCGAGGGCATGCTCGTGAACATCTTCGGCGGCATCATGCGCTGCGACGTCATCGCCGAGGGCGTGGTGGCCGCCGCCCGCGAGGTGAGCCTCAATGTGCCGCTGGTGGTGCGGCTGGAGGGCACCAACGTGGAACAGGGCAAGAAGATTCTCGCCGAGTCGGGGCTCGCCATCATCGCCGCCGACAACCTGGCGGACGCCGCCGCCAAAGTCGTCACGGCCGTGAAGGAGGCGTAGGCATGGCCATTCTCGTGGACAAGGACACCAGGGTCATCTGCCAGGGCTTCACCGGGGCGCAGGGGACCTTCCACTCGGAACAGGCCATCGCCTACGGTACCCGCATGGTGGGCGGCGTCACCCCGGGCAAGGGGGGCGATACCCACCTCGACCTGCCCGTCTTTGATACGGTGGAAGAGGCCGTCCGGGAGACCGGGGCCAATGCCTCCGTCATCTACGTGCCGCCGCAGGGCGCCGCCGATGCCATCCTGGAGGCGGCGGACGCCGGCATCGAGGTGGCCGTGTGCATCACCGAGGGCATCCCGGTGCTGGACATGGTGCGGGTGAAACGCGCCCTGCAGGACTCCAGGACCCGGCTCATCGGCCCCAACTGCCCGGGCATCATCACGCCGGACGCCTGCAAGATCGGCATCATGCCGGGCCACATTCACACCCGGGGCCGCGTCGGCATCGTGTCGCGCTCGGGCACCCTCACCTACGAGGCGGTGGCCCAGACCACGGCCGTCGGCCTGGGCCAGAGCACGTGCATCGGCATCGGCGGCGATCCGGTGAACGGCACCAGCTTTACCGACGCCATCGGCATGTTCCTGGAAGACGACGAGACGGACGGCATCATCATGATCGGCGAGATCGGCGGCACCGCCGAGGAAGAGGCCGCCGAGCTCCTGGCCGAGACGGGCAACAGGAAGCCCGCCGTGGGCTTCATCGCCGGCGTCACGGCACCGCCGGGCCGCCGCATGGGTCACGCCGGCGCCGTCATCTCGGGCGGCAAGGGCACGGCCGAGGAGAAGATCGACGCCATGCGCCGGGCCGGCGTGCACGTCGCCGATTCCCCGGCCACCATCGGGGAAACCATGGTCAAGGCCTTGAAGGGCTGACACAATCCGCCATACCGGGCGGGGCAACGCCCCGCCCGCCCGGCGCCTGCAAGGACGAACGGGGGGCTCGAGCCGTGGAACCGACCTTCCTCACCGGTGCCAACGCCACCTTCATCGCCGAGCTCTACGACAAGTACCTGGCGGACCCGTCGTCCGTGGACCCGCAGTGGGCCGCCTTCTTCCGTGAGCTGCGCGACGACCCGGAAGCGGTGCACAAGGAGGCGCGCGGCCCGAGCTGGGCCGATCGCGGCGTCAACATCATCGAGACGGGCCGCGACGAGAGCGGCGAGGGGGATGCCCCGGCCGGGCGCGAGGCCGGGCCCCGCGCCGCCGAGAACGCCGTGGACGATCCCGAGGTGCGGGCGTGCACCCTGGATTCCGTGCGCGCCCTCATGCTCATCCGGGCCTACCGGGTGCGCGGCCACCTCATGGCGCACACCGACCCCCTGGGCCTGCACCCGCCCGAGGGCCACCCGGAACTGGACTACCGCACCTACGGCTTCACCGAGGCCGACCTCGACCGTGAGATCTTCATCGACCATGTGCTGGGCCTGGAAAAGGCCACCCTGCGCCACATCCTGGAGGTGGTGCAGGACACCTACTGCGGCACCATCGGCGTGGAGTTCACCCACATCCAGGACCCGGAGCAGAAGTCCTGGGTCCAGCGGCGCATCGAGAACATCCGCAACCACGCCCAGTTCACGGCCAACGGCAAGCGCGCCATCCTGGAGCGCCTGACGGAGGCGGAGGGCTTCGAGCGCTTCCTGCAGGCCAAGTACACGGGCACCAAGCGCTTCGGCCTGGAGGGCGCCGAGGCGGTGGTCCCGGCCCTTGAACAGATCCTCAAGCGCGGCAGCCAGCTTGGCGTCGAGGAGGTGGTCCTCGGCATGTCCCACCGGGGGCGGCTGACCGTGCTCACCAACGTGCTGCACAAGCCCTTCTCCGCCGTGTTCTCCGAGTTCCAGGGCAACTCGGCCTATCCCGACGACGTCCAGGGCTCGGGCGACGTGAAATACCACCTGGGCACGTCGGCCGACCGTACCTTCGACGACCGCACCATCCACGTGTCGCTGCAGGCCAACCCGTCGCATCTGGAGGCCGTGGACCCGGTGGTCCTGGGGCGCGTGCGCGCCAAGCAGGAACAGCTCGGCGACGAGACGCGCGAGCGCGCCATGGGCCTTCTGCTGCACGGCGACGCCGCCTTCGCCGGCCAGGGCGTGGTGGCCGAGTGCCTGGAGCTGTCGCACCTGCGCGGCTACCGCACCGGCGGCACCATGCACGTCATCGTCAACAACCAGATCGGCTTCACCACAAGCCCGCACTACGCCCGCTCGGGCCAGTACGCCACGGACGTCGCCAAGAAGGTCCAGGCGCCCATTTTCCACGTCAACGGCGACGATCCCGAGGCGGTGGTGCACATGGCGCGCATCGCCACGGAGTTCCGCCAGCAGTTCCAGACGGACGTGGTGCTGGACGTGGTGTGCTATCGCCGGCACGGCCACAACGAAAGCGACGAGCCGGCCTTCACCCAGCCCAGCATGTACCGGCTCATTCGCGATCACCCCACGGTGCGCCAGATCTACACGGACCACCTGGTGGCCCAGAACCAGATCACCCGCGACGAGACGGAAGAGATCAACAGCGCCTTCCAGAACCGCCTGGAAGAGGCCTTCCAGGCCGCCGACAGCTATCGCCCCAACCGCGCCGAGTGGCTCCAGGGCGTGTGGGAGGGGCTGGTCCAGTTCACGGGCGAGGAGGAGCTGCGCCAGGACCCCACGGAGGTGCCCGCCGAGACCCTGCGCGCCGTGGGCCGGGCCATGACCACGTGGCCGGAAGCGCACCAGGTCAACCGCAAGCTGGCGCGCCAGCTCCAGGGCCGGCGCGATGCCGTGGAAACGGGCACGGGCATCGACTGGGCCACGGCCGAGCACCTGGCCATCGGCTCCCTCCTGGTGGAGGGCACGCCCGTGCGCCTGTCGGGCCAGGATTCCGGGCGCGGCACCTTCTCCCAGCGGCACGCCGTGCTGGTGGACCAGGAGACGGAGCACCGCTACGTGCCCCTCAACCACCTGGGCGACGATCAGGCGCGTTTCGAGGTGGTGGACAGCCCGCTGTCGGAGCTGGCCATCCTGGGCTACGAATACGGCTACTCCCTGGCGGAGCCCATGGCCCTCACCATGTGGGAGGCCCAGTTCGGCGACTTCGCCAACGGTGCCCAGGTCATCATCGACCAGTTCATCGCCTCGGCGGAGAGCAAGTGGCTGCGCATGTCGGGCCTGGTGATGCTCCTGCCGCACGGCTACGAGGGCCAGGGGCCGGAGCACTCCTCGGCGCGTCCCGAGCGCTACCTCCAGCTCTGCGCCGAGGACAACATGATCGTGTGCAACCTCACCACGCCGGCCAACTACTTCCACGCCCTGCGCCGGCAGGTGCGGCGCAATTTCCGCAAGCCGCTGGTGGTCTTCACGCCCAAGTCGCTTCTGCGCCACAAGCAGTGCGTCAGCGACCTCGCCGACATGGCGGAGGGCTCGCGCTTCTGCCGCGTCATGCCCGATCCGGAAACGGGCCTCGCCGCCGACGACCGGATCCGCCGGGTCGTCCTGTGCACGGGCAAGGTCTATTACGACCTGTCGCGCGCCCGGCGCGAGGAAGGTGTGACGGACGTTGCCATCGTCCGGGTGGAACAGCTCTACCCGTGGCCCAAGGACACCCTGAAGGCCCAGCTGGCCCGCTATCCCAACGCGGAGGTGGTGTGGTGCCAGGAAGAGCCCGCCAACATGGGCTACTGGACCTTCGTGGACCGGCGCATCGAATACGCCCTTGAGGAGATGGGCCATCGCGCCGGGCGCGCCCTGTACGTCGGCCGGCCGGCCGCGGCGTCGCCAGCCACGGGCGTGTACAGCAACCACGTGGAAGAGCAGAAGACCCTGGTGGAAAACGCCCTCAACGCGCCGGCCGCCAACCTGCGCCAGCCCTTCCGCCGGGTCACGCACCTGAGCGAAATCGGCACCTGAACAGCCCTGAACGCCCATCGGGAGAGAGGCAGCCATGGCCACCCAGATCACCGTGCCCACCCTGGGCGAATCCGTCACCGAGGCCACCGTCGCCAGCTGGTACAAGAACGTGGGCGACACCGTGACGGCCGACGAGCCGGTGGTGGAACTGGAAACGGACAAGGTGACCGTCGAGGTGAACGCCCCCGCCGGCGGCACCCTCCAGGAGATCGCCTGTCCCGCCGACACCACCGTCGAGGTGGGCGCGGTGCTGGGCAGCGTGGACGAGACGGGCGCTGGCGCCGCGCCGACGGCGGAAGGCGCGGGCGGCGAGGCCGCCCCCGCGGCCGGGGCGCCCGCCGCGGCCGGCGAGCCGGCGGCCTCCCCGGCGGCGCGCAAGCTCATGGAGGAATACGGGCTGGACGCCGGACGCGTCACACCCACGGGCAAGGACGGCCGCATCACCAAGGACGACGTGCTCAAGGCGGCGGGCAGCACGGCCGCCCCGGAAAAATCGGCCGAACAGCCGGCGGAAGAGCCGGCGGCGCGGCCCGCCGGCGAGGCCGCCGGCCGGCCGGCGGAAGAGCCCGCCGCGGCGCAGCCGGCGCGCGAGACCGGCCCGCGCGAGGAGCGCGTGCGCATGACCCGGCTGCGGCAGCGCATCGCCGAGCGCCTCAAGAGCGCCCAGGACACGGCCGCCATGCTGTCCACCTTCAACGAGGTGGACATGACCAACCTCCTGGCCCTGCGCCAGCGCTACCGCGACACCTTCGAGAAGAAGCACGACGTGCGGCTGGGCATCATGTCCTTCTTCGTCAAGGCGGTGGTGCAGGCGCTCAAGGAGTTCCCCGCCGTCAACGCGGAGATCGACGGCCAGGACATCGTCTACAAGAACTATTACGACATCGGCATCGCCGTGGGCACGGAGCAGGGGCTCGTGGTCCCCGTCGTGCGCGATTGCGACAACCGCTCCTTTGCCGACATCGAGAAGGCCATCAACGATTACGGCCGCCGGGCGCGGGACGGCAAGCTGTCCATGGAGGAGCTGACCGGCGGCACCTTCACCATCACCAACGGCGGCGTCTACGGCTCGCTGCTCTCCACGCCCATCATCAATCCGCCGCAGTCGGCCATCATGGGCATGCACAAGACCCAGCAGCGGCCCATGGTGATGGAGGACGGCCGCATCGAGGCGCGCCCCATGATGTACCTGGCCGTTTCCTACGACCACCGCATCATCGACGGCAAGGAGGCCGTTTCCTTCCTGGTGCGGGTGAAGGAGAACGTGGAGGACCCGTCGCGCCTGGTGCTGGACGTATAAGGGGGGGTCTACCGTTCGCCGGCAACAGCGCGTAGACTGGTCGGCGCAGCGATCACGAGGACGGCGTCATGGCCCTGGCCGACGAGGATTTCCGGGACATCGAGGCGTACATCCGCGAGCGGCTGCCGGCGTGGCTGGCCCAGGCCCAGGCGACGCCGGCATACGATCGGGAGTTGTATGATCGCGTTGTCCGCGTGGAGGAAGAGCTCAGGCATCAGCGCGAGCTGATGCAGAAGGGATTCGAGAACACCGACAAGCGCTTCGCCGAACTCCGCGAAGACATGGACAAGCGCTTCGCGGAACAGCGCGAGGACATGGAGAAGCGCTTCGAGGCCGTGGACAGGCGCTTCGAGGCCGTGGACAGGCGCTTCGAGGCGATGGACCAGCGGTTCACGGAACTCCGCGAAGACATGGAGAAGCGCTTCGCGGAACAGCGCGAAGACATGGACAAGCGCTTCGCGGAACAGCGCGAAGACATGGAGAAGCGGTTCGAGGCCGTGGACAAACGCTTCGAAGCGATGGACCAGCGGTTCGAGGAGCTTCGCCGGGACATGGACAAGCGCTTCGAGGCCGTGGAAAGCCGGCTGGAGCGCCTGGAAACGCGCATGGACCGGTTCATGCTGTGGTCGTTCGGCAGCCTTGTCACCGTCGGCGCCCTGATCGTCGGCATCCTGAAGGTATGGCCGCCCGGCGGCTGACCGCGGAAGGCGCGGCGATTTCCGGGAATCAGCGCAAAGAGCGAGGAAAGGAGCATTCATCGCATGAGCGCCTACGACGCTGTCATCATCGGCGGCGGCCCGGGCGGCTACGTGGCCGCCATCCGTGCCGCCCAGCTCGGGCTCACCGTGGCCTGCGTGGACAAGCGGCCCACCCTGGGCGGCACCTGCCTGAACGTCGGCTGCATCCCCTCCAAGGCGCTTCTGCAGTCGTCCTGGCTGTTCGACATGGCGGCCCGGCAGATGGGCGCTCACGGCATCGACGTGGGAACGCCGGGGCTGGACCTGGGCGCCATGATGCAGCGCAAGGAAAAGGTGGTGGGCGACCTCACCAAGGGTATCACCCAGCTCTTCAAGAAGAACGGCGTCACCCACGTCACCGGCACGGCCACCCTCAAGGATGCCAATACGGTGAGCGTGGCGAAGGACGACGGAAGCACCGAGGTGCTGGAGACGCGCAACGTGGTCCTCGCCACCGGCTCGGAAAGCGCCCACCTGCCGGGCCTGGACGTGGACGAGCGGCGCGTCGTTACCTCCACGGGCGCCCTGGCCCTGGAACGGGTGCCCGGGCACCTGGTGGTGGTGGGTGCCGGGGTCATCGGGTTGGAGCTGGGCTCCGTGTGGCGGCGCCTGGGGGCGCAGGTCACGGTGGTGGAATACCTCGACCGCATCCTGCCCACCATGGACGGCGAGGTGAGCAAGACCATGCAGCGCACCCTCAAGAAACAGGGGCTCGCCTTCAGGACGGGGCAGCGCGTCACCGGGGCCGAGATCGGCGACGACGGCGTCACCCTGTCGCTGGAACCCGTCAAGGGCGGCGAGGGCAGCACACTGGAAGCGGACACGGTGCTGGTGGCCGTGGGCCGGCGGCCCAACACCGACGGCCTGGGCCTGGATGCCGCCGGCGTGGCCACGGATGAGCGCGGCTTCATCCCCGTGGACGACCACTTCCGCACGGGCGCTGCCGGGGTCTACGCCATCGGCGACGTGGTGGGCGGCCAGATGCTCGCTCACAAGGCCGAGGACGAGGGCGTGGCGGTGGCCGAGATCCTGGCCGGCCAGCACGGCCACATCGACTACGACGCCATCCCGTCGGTGGTCTATACCCACCCGGAGGCCGCCGGCATGGGCGCCACGGAGGAAGACCTCAAGGAGCAGGGCGCGGATTACGTCGCGGGCCGGTTCCCCATGTCGGCCAACTCGCGGGCGCGCGCCATCGGCGACACGGAGGGATTCGTCAAGATCCTGGCCCACGCCGGGACTGACGAGGTGCTGGGCTGCCACATCGTGGCACCCGAGGCGGGCGACCTCATCAGCGAGGTGGTGCTGGGCAGGGAATTCAGGGCGGCGAGCGAGGACATCGCCCGCACCTGCCACGCCCATCCGCAGCTCGGCGAGGCCGTGAAGGAGGCGGCGCTGGACGCCCTGGGCCGGGCCATCCACGCCTGATCCCGGCCCAAACAGCAGGACATTCCCCGCTTTTTTCGGCCTCCCGTCGAATGGCGTCATTCCTTCGAGGCTTTTGCTGCGCAAAAGCACCTCAGGACAGCGTCTTCG
>CAJXLG010000063.1 GCA_913055885.1 uncultured Rhodospirillales bacterium | reverse complement strand
GTCGGCCCGGCGCATCCAGACCTCCACGCCGTCCACGCTGACGCCGGTGTGGAAGGGATTCTCGCCCCCCTGGGGGTCCATGAGCAGGGCCGCCGGGTCGCGGCTGACGAGGCCCCCCGCGCTGTAGCCCAGGGCGCCGCCCGGCGAGACGAAGACGAACGTGCCGTCGGGCCCCACTTCCCAGGCGAAATCGCTGGCGATCTCGACGAAATCCTTGTAGCGCTGGCGCGATTCCACCAGCGCGGCCCGCAGGTTGTGCTCCAGGCTGGCGGCCCGCCCGTGCAGCAGCAGGCCGCCGTCGGCGAGCGGCAGGACGGCCAGCTCCAGGGGGCCCGCGCCGTCGCCATCGCCCCCGGGCGCCGTGACCACGCCGGAGGCGACGCCGCCCTCGGCACGCGCCCGCGCCACCAGCGCCGACACTTCGGGCGCCGTCTCCGCCGCCATGGCCTGGAGCAGGCGCTCGCCGGCAGCATTGGCGGTGAGCAGGCGGTCGTGCGCGTCCAGGCACAGCACGGGCCCCGGATGGTTGGCCACGACGGCCGCATCCACCGGCAGGGGCGCCCCCCGCTCCGGGCGCCGGGCGCCGCCGGAACGGCCGGCGCCGCCCTTGTTGCCGCGGGCTGATCGCGCGAACACTTGCACCGCCAGGCCACCCCCTGGTCCTCCCGGCGCGGGGCTGACGCCCCGCCCGTGGTTGGTCTATCCTGTCCCGCGACACGCTGCGCCGGCCGGTGCGGCAGGCGCCCGCTCCCCGAAAAGCAGGATAAACAGCTTGGCCCGCGTTTCAAATCCTCCGTTCGATCAAGAGGCGCCCGAGGGCCCGGGAACCGCCGGGGTGTGGATCTTCGATCTGGACAACACCCTCTATCCGGCATCGTGCGATCTCTTTCCGCAGATCGACCGGCGGATGAAACACTTCATCGCCCGGTACCTCGACGTGCCCCCCGACGAGGCCCACCGCGTCCAGAAGGCCTATTACCGCCGCTTCGGCACCACCCTGCGCGGCCTGATGCTCATGCACGGCCTGGAGCCGCGGCGCTTCCTGGACTATGTGCACGCCATCGACCTTTCCGGCCTGGCGCCCGATCCACGGCTGGACGCCGCGCTGGCGGGGCTGCCCGGGCGCAAGCTGGTGTTCACCAACAGCTCCGAGCGCCACGCCGGGGCCGTGCTCGACCGGCTGGGCATCGCGCGGCATTTCGAGGGGGTGTTCGACATCCAGGCGGCGGACTTCGTGCCCAAGCCGCAGCCGGAGACCTACGCCCGCCTGGCGGAACGCCACGCCATCGAGCCGCGCGACGCGGTGCTGGTGGACGATCTCATCCGCAACCTGGCGCCGGCGGCGGCCATCGGCATGACGACGGTATGGGTGCGCCATCCGGCGCACGAGGAGGCCCACACCCACCCCGACGACGACGCCCTGCCCGGGCATGTCCACGTGGTCACCGAGGACCTGGTGGCGTGGCTGCAGGGGCGCGCCGGGCCGGCAAGCGCGGTGTCGTAGGCGGCTTGCGGCCGGGCCGCCGGCGCTTTAACCTGTCCCACGGCACGAAACAGGGGAAAGGCCGACGATCATGTATCCCGACGCCAATCCGCCGGTGCCGGCGGAACTCGCCCGGGAAATCGAGGCCATCGAGCACCGGCATCTCGATGCCTTCGGGCTGGAACGGGTGGACATCACCGCCGCCCATGACCATGACGGCGACCCGGTCATCCTGGTGGAAGTACACCATACCGGCGCCCACTCGGCGAACGAAGACGATCGTGTTTCCGCCGAAGCCCTTGCTGCCGACAAAGAGGTATGGGAACGGGCCACGAGGATGGGAGAATCGCGGTTCGTACACATCCGCCACAAGTTCCCTGAAGAGGAGGAGGAAATGGCCTGATGCGCCTGGCGGACGACCTTGTGGAAACCGCCCAAAACCTCGTCTCGGGAAGCGCCGCGGGCAGACCACGACACGCCAACCTCCGCCGAGCGGTGAGCACGGCCTATTATGCCGTATTCCACGCCTTGGCCCACCACTGCGCCGAGCGGTTGGTGGGGACCTCCCCTGATCGCAGCGACGCTGCCTGGACGCAGGCCTATCGCGCCCTGGACCACGGGCCCACCAAGGAAACGTTTAAGCAATTGTCCAATCTGGGGTTCCCGGCGGACTTACAATATTTCGGCCGCAATTTTCAGGATCTTCAGGAAGAGCGGAACCGCGCCGACTACGACCCGATTGCCCGCTTCAGCCGGGGCGAAGCCGCCATTCTTGTGCAACGTGCCCGCGAGGCCATTGCATACCTTGACAACGCCCCGCGCCGCGACCAGACGGCCCTTGCCGTCCTGGTCACCATGAAGGAGCGCCGCCCCTGACGCCCCCCTTCCCGCCCCGCGCCGCGTGCGCTATGGTGCGCCCCAATCGCGGGCCCGGCGCCCGCCTTCCCGCAACAACGGAGTATGGCGCGACACCATGACGGACGGAGAGCTGCAGCAGGTCATCGAGAAGGCCTGGGAGGAGCGCGACACCATCGGCCCCGCCACCGGCGGCGAGGTGCGCCAGGCCGTGGACACGGCCCTGGAAGGCATGGACCAGGGCCGCCTGCGCGCCGCCCACAAGGAAGGCGACACGTGGGTGGTGAACGAATGGGTGAAGAAGGCGGTCCTTCTGTCCTTCCGCCTCAACGACCAGACGCCCATCCCCGGCGGCCCGGGCGGGGCGCCCTGGTTCGACAAGGTGCCCTCCAAGTTCGCCCGCTGGGGCGAGCGCGATTTCCGCGACGCCGGCTTCCGGGCCGTGCCCGGCGCCCTGGTGCGGCGCTCCGCGTATATCGCCCCCAACGTGGTGCTCATGCCCAGCTTCGTGAACGTGGGCGCCTATGTGGACAGCGGCACCATGGTGGACACCTGGGCCACCGTGGGCAGCGCCGCGCAGGTGGGCCGGAACGTCCATCTCTCGGGCGGGGCCGGCCTGGGCGGTGTGCTGGAGCCCCTGCAGGCCAACCCGGTGATCGTCGAGGACGACGTCTTCGTCGGCGCGCGCGCCGAGGTCGCCGAGGGCGTCATCGTGGAGAAGGGCGCCGTGCTCTCCATGGGCGTCTACCTGGGCGCCTCGACGCGCATCATCGACCGCGAGACGGGCGACGTCTATCGCGGCCGGGTGCCCTCCTACGCCGTGGTGGTGCCCGGCACCATGCCCGGCAAGCCCCTGCCCGACGGGAGCCAGGGCCCCGGCCTGTACTGCGCCGTCATCGTCAAGTGGGCGGACGCGCAGACGCGCGCCAAGGTCTCCATCAACGAGCTGCTGCGCGAGTGACGGCGGCCGTGACCGACGCCGGCGATCCCGTCGCCCTGGCCCGCGCCCTCGTCCGCTGCCGCAGCATCACGCCGGCCGACGACGGGGCGCTGGACACGGCACAGCGCGTCCTGGAAGGGCTGGGATTCACGGGCCACCGCCTGCCCTTCCGGGCCGAGGGGACGGAACGGGTGGACAATCTCTTCGCCCGCCTGGGCGACGGACCGCCGCACGTCTGTTTCGCCGGCCACACCGACGTGGTGCCGCCGGGCGACGCGGGCGCCTGGCGCCATCCGCCGTTCGACGGCGTGGTGGCCGACGACGCCCTGTGGGGGCGCGGCGCCGCCGACATGAAGGGCGCCGTGGCGGCCTTCATCGCCGCCTGCGCCCGCACGCTCCGGGCGCACGGCGCGCCGCCGGGCTCCATAAGCCTGCTCCTCACGGGCGACGAGGAAGGGCCGTCGGTGAACGGCACGCGGCCCGTCCTGGCATGGATGGCGGAACGGGGCCACACGCCGGACTGCTGCCTCGTGGGCGAGCCCAGCAATCCGGCCGCCCTGGGCGAAGTCATGAAGATCGGCCGGCGCGGCAGCCTCAACGGGCGCCTCACCGTTACCGGCACCCAGGGGCACGCCGCCTACCCGGAGAAGGCGGACAACCCGGTGCCGCGGCTCCTGGCGCTGCTCGACGCCCTGGCCGGCGCGCGCCTGGACGAGGGCACGGCCCACTTCCCGCCGTCGCACCTCACCATCACCTCGGTGGACGTGGGCAACACGGCCACCAACGTCATTCCCGGCGAGGCCACGGCCGCCTTCAACATCCGCTTCAACGACGCCCACACCCCCGCCGGTCTGGAGGCGTGGCTGCGCGACACCCTGGCCGCGACGGCGCCGGCGGGCACCGACTGGACCCTGGACGTCCGGGTGACGGGCGATTCCTTCGTCACCCCGCCCGGCCCCTTCACCGACCGCGTGGCGGACGCCGTGGCGGACACCACCGGCCGCCGGCCGGCCCTTGACACCGGGGGCGGCACGTCCGATGCCCGCTTCATCAAGGATTATTGCCCGGTGGTGGAGTTCGGCCTGGTGAACGCCACCATCCACGCCACGGACGAACACGCGGCGCTCGCCGACCTGGAAAACCTGACGGCCATCTACCGGCGCATCCTGGAAGGGACCTTCGCCGCATCATGACGGGACGGGGCGAGACGGAAGCGGCCCTGCGCGGGGTGCGCGGCATCCTGGGCCTGGACCCCGACGCGCTGGACGCCTTCGACGGCACGGCGCGGGGCCTGGCGCGTTCCTTCCGGGCGGCGGTCCTGGTGCTGCCCCTCTACCTTCCCGTGGTGCTCACCGACGCGGCGAACAGCGGCGCCCTGGCTGCGCCCGTGCGCTGGACCGTGACGGAGGCGGCGGCCTACGTCATGGGCTGGGTGGCCTATCCGCTCATCGTGCTGCATCTGGCGCGCTTCCTGGAATGCGATGACAACCGGCTGTTCCGCTATCTGGTGCCCTATAACTGGTTCCGGGGCGCCGTGGTGGCCGCCTATGCGCCCGTGGCCCTGCTGGCCGCCGCGGGGGTCCTGCCGGCGGCGGGCGCCGCGTTCCTGGGCCTTCTGGTGACGGCGGCGGTGCTCATGTACAAGGGCTGGCTGGCGCGCCACGGCCTGGCGGTGCCGCTGCCCACGGCCATCCTGCTCGTTGCCATGGACTTCCTGCTGCACGTTCTTATCGACGCCGTCGCCGCGCGGCTGGCGTGACGGCGCGCCCGCGTTCCACTACGGTTGCCCCATGCAGCGCATCGACCGTTACATCCTGCGCCAGCTCGTCGTCGGCCTGGTGGTGGTGACCGCCGGGCTGCTGGGCATCGTGTGGCTGAGCCAGTCCCTGCGGTTCGTCGAGTTCATCGTGGAAAAGGGCCTGGGCATCCTGGCGTTCCTGGAGCTCACGGTGCTCATGCTGCCCAACTTCCTGGCCGTGGTGCTGCCCATCGCGCTGTTCGCCGTGGTGCTGTTCCTGTACAACCGGCTCATCGCCGACCGCGAGTTCATGGTGCTTCAGGGGGCCGGCGTGAGTCCGCTGCGCCTGGCGCGCCCGGTGCTCGTCATGGGGGTCGCGGTGACCCTCCTGTGCTACGTGATCTACATCGCCGTCCTGCCGGAGACGGCGACGCGCTTCCGCGAAATGCGCTGGTCCGTCCGCCACGGGATGTCCAGCGTCATCCTGCGCGAGGGGACCTTCACCACCATCACCGACGGCCTCACCATCTACGTCCGCGAGCGCACGGCGGAGGACAAGCTTCTGGACGTGATCGTCAACGACCGGCGCGGCGAAAAGGGCGCCGTCACCCTGATCGCCCGCCGCGGCATGCTCACCCAGGACGACAAGGGCGCCAAGGTGGTGCTGGCCGACGGCAGCCGCCAGACCCTGGACCCCGAGACGGGCGAACTCTCCCTCCTGTATTTCGACACCTACACCACGCGCCTGGCCATGGCGGACGAGCCCCAGGGCAAACGCTACCGCGATGCGCACGAACGCACGGTGCGCGAACTTCTGTCCGTGACCCGGGACGAGGTGAGCGAACACGATTACGGCCGCTTCCGGGCGGAGGCCCACCAGCGGCTGGCCTGGCCCCTGTTCGGCCTCGCCTTCCCCCTGGTGGCGCTCGCCTTCCTGGTCACCGGGGACCACAGCCGACGCGGCCATCAGGCGCGCGTGCTGGCGGCCATCGTTACCATGGTGGGCCTGCAGACGGCGGCGCTCGGCATCAACAACCTGGCGGCAAACATGCTGGCCCTGTCGCCGTTGATCTACCTGAACGCCGTGCTGCCCATCCCGGTGGCCCTGTGGTTCCTGCTGCGGGCCGGCGGCGCGCGGCGGTTCCCCCGGCCCGCCTGACTCGTTAAACTGCGCCCGCGACGTAACGGACCGGAAACGCCCATGCGCTCACTGCTCCGCCTTGCCCTGGTGCTTGCCGCCCTGACCCTCGCCCCCGCCGGCCCCGCGCGTGCCGCCACGGGCAGCACCTTCCGCATCGCGGCGGTGGTGAACGACGACGTCATCACCGTTTTCGACGTGCGGGCGCGCATGAAGCTCTTCCTGGCCTCGGCCAACCTGCCCGACACGGCCGAGATGCGCCAGCGCGCCAAGGACGCCGTGATGCGCCGGCTGGTGAACGAGCGCCTGAAGCTCCAGGAGGCCGGGCGCATGGACATCAGCATCAGCGATTCGGCCATCGACAAGGGGCTGCGCCGGCTGGAAGAGCAGAACGGCATGCCCCCCGGCGGCCTGGAACGCTTCCTGGCGGCACGCGGCATCCCCAAAAGCGCCATCAAGGACCAGGTGCGCGCCAAACTCGCCTGGAGCAGGGTGGTGGGTCGCAAGCTGCGGTCCAGGGTCTCCATCGGGCCCGACGCGGTGGACGCCTACATCAAGCGCGTCAAGGAGAACCAGGGCACGCAACAGCACCGCGTGGCCGAGATCGTGCTGCCCGTGGACCAGGCCTCGGAACGGGCCGACGTGCGCGCCACGGCGCGGCGTCTGGTCGAGGAGCTGCGCGGCGGCGCCAATTTCGCCAGCCTGGCGCGCCAGGTGTCCCAGAGCGCCTCCGCCGCCCGGGGCGGCAATCTGGGATGGGTGCGGCCGGACCAGCTCGCGCCCGCCCTGGAAAAGGCCCTGGGCCGCATGGATCCCGGCGACGTCTCCGATCCCATCCGTACCCTGGGCGGCTACACCATCCTGGCCCTGAAGGGCCGGCGCGAGGCGCGCCTGCCGGGCCGGGGCAGGGTCAAGTTCACCCTGGCCCAGCTCACGGTGCCCGTGCCGGCGAACGCCGGGGACACCCTGCGCAAGCGCCTGCGCCGGCGCGCCGAGGCGGCGGCGCGGAACGCCAAGGCGTGCGACGGCCTCAAGGCGCAGGCGGAAACGCTGCGCGAGGAGGGCATCCAGGGCGCCGCCGCCGGCCGCCTGGGCACCCTGAAGGCGACCGATCTTTCGGAAAAGCTGCGCGGCGCCCTGATGCCGCTGGTGGCGGGCGGTGTCACCGGGGCGCGGGAGACGGAGCGCGGCTTCCGCGTGGTCATGGTGTGCGACCGCCAGGACCCCGAGGGCAACCCGGTGCGCGAGGCCGTGCGCAAGCGCCTGCTGCGCGAGCGGCTCAACAAGCGGGCGCAGAAGTACCTGCGCGAGCTGCGCCGCAAGGCCTTCATCGACGTCCGGCTGTAGGGGCCATGACGGACCTTCCCCTCGCCGTTACCATGGGCGAGCCGGCGGGCGTGGGCGGCGATCTGATGCTGCTGGCGTGGTGCCGGGGCGGTGTGCCGCCCTTTTTCGTCCTGGACGATCCCGACCGCCTGACGGCCCTGGCCCGACGCCTGGACCTGGCGGTTCCGGTGACGGCCATCGACGCGCCGGAAGCGGCGGCGGCCGTCTTCCCGGAGGCCCTGCCCGTGCTGCCCGTGCCCCTGGCGGCGGCCGTCGCCCCCGGCGCGCCCGACCCGGCCAACGGCCGCGCCGTGCAGGACAGCATCGAGCGCGCCGTGGCCCTGGTGACCGGAGGCCGGGCGGCCGCCGTGGTGACCAACCCCATCCACAAGGCGGTGCTGCAGCAGAGCGGCTTCCATCATCCGGGCCATACCGAGTACCTGGCGGCGCTGGCCGGCGGCCACGCCCACCCCGTGATGATGCTGGCCTGCGAGGGGCTGCGGGTGGTGCCCGTGACCGTCCACGTGTCCCTGGCGGAGGCCGTGCGCACCCTGTCGCGCGAGGCCGTCGTCACCAAGGGCCGCATCACGGCGCGGGCGCTCGGGACGGATTTCGGCATCGCGGCGCCGCGCCTGGCCGTGGCCGGCCTCAACCCGCACGCCGGCGAGGACGGCCGCATGGGCACCGAGGACCGCGACGTCGTGGCCCCGGCGGTGGACGCCCTGCGCGCCGCGGGCATCGACGCCTTCGGCCCGCTGCCCGCCGATACGATGTTCCACGCCGGGGCGCGCGCCACCTACGACGCCGCCCTGTGCCAGTACCACGACCAGGCCCTCATCCCCCTCAAGACCCTGGATTTCGCCGGGGGCGTGAACATCACCCTGGGCCTGCCCTTCGTGCGCACCTCGCCGGACCACGGCACGGCCCTCGGCCTGGCGGGCACGGGCCGGGCCGATCCCACGAGCCTGATCAACGCCCTCACCACGGCGGCGGCCATGGCGCGGCGCCGGGCCCGCGCGGCATGACGGAAGGGGGCGGGCTGCCACCATTGCGCGACGTCATCGCCCGCCACGGCCTGGGGGCGCGCAAGGCGCTGGGGCAGCATTTCCTCCTGGACACCAACCTGACGGACCGCATCGCCCGCGCGGCCGGCGACCTCTCGGCCGGCACCACCATCGAGGTGGGCCCCGGCCCGGGGGGCCTGACGCGGTCGCTGCTGGCCAACGGCGCGGCCCGGGTGGTGGCGGTGGAACGCGACGAACGCTGTCTGGCCGCCCTGGCGGAGCTGGCGGAAGCCTACCCCGGGCGCCTGGCGACGGTGGCGGACGACGCCCTGGGCCTCGACGTCCCCGACCTGGGCGCGCCGCCGCGCCGCATCGTCGCCAACCTGCCGTACAACGTGGGCACCCCCCTCCTGCTGACGTGGCTGGCCATCCCCGACGCCCTGGAGGCGATGGTGCTGATGCTGCAGCGGGAGGGGGGGGATCGGCTGGCGGCGGCGCCCGGGACGAAAAGCTACGGCCGCCTGAGCGTGGCGGCGCAGTGGCGCTGGACGGTGACGCCCCTGTTCAACATTCCCGCGGAGGCCTTCACGCCGCCGCCGAAGGTCACCTCCACGGTGGTGCGCCTGGTCCCCCGCCCGGAACCGCTGGCCCCGGCGCCGGCGGAGGCCCTGGAACGTGTCACCCGGGCCGCCTTCGGCCAGCGCCGCAAGATGCTCCGCCGGTCCCTCAAAAGCCTGGGCGACGCGGAGGCCCTGTGCGCGGCGGCCGCGGTGTCCCCCGAGGCACGTGCCGAGGCGGTTTCCGTGGAGGGGTTCTGCGCGCTGGCCCGGGCCGTCGGGAGCCATGCCAACGGCCTTTGAAGGTGAGGTGGGTCCATATGTCTGAACAGCGGCCGGGCTTGTTTCAGCTTGGGCCCTCCCTTGCGGGCAGTGGTGGTTCAGGCGGCGAGGCTCGCCGGTCTCGGGGCACGCCCCGCTACTTCGATGAAGCGGGCAAGGAGGTGACGGACGACGCCTGACCATCGCCGGACGCGCCCGGCGGTATGCCCATCAGTGGCCCCGCCGCTTTTTCTCGTCGTGGCGGATCTGGAGGTAGGCGGCCACGGCCATGCCGACGCCATAAGCCAGGATCAGGCCCATGCCGAGGAAAGCAGCCTGCGTGAATGTCATTGCTCATCCTCCAGCCCAAGAAAGTACATGGCGAGCGCCTGCGAGCCGACCCACCACACAAATGCGCCAGCAAGCGTCTCTGGCGCGCCAGTGGAATATCCAAGGGCACCCAGGGCGATGCCGCCGTAGGTAGAAACCTTTCGCAGTTCCTCCGAAACCGCCTTGCGGACTTCCTGATTGAATCGGAACTGCACTTCGGCCCTCTTGCCAGCTTATTGTGGCTTATCCATGGCACCCGGCTTCAGGGTACGCCCTTGACCGGCCCGGAACAAGGTGCCGACGGCATGGCCCCTATCCCCCCGGTCCAGGGCTCGGCGGGGCGGGTGAAGATGCGACGGTCGCGCGTCGCCACGCCTCAATCCGCCCCGCGCATGGCGTTGACGAACTCGGCAAGGCCCGTCTGGCGGGGGCGGCGGAGGCGCTCGGCGCGCAGGATGGCCGAGACGGCGCCCACGCTTTCCTCCAGGTCGCGGTTGACCACCGCGTAATCGTACTCCGCCCAGTGGCTCATTTCCTGGAACGCCTCGTTCATGCGCTTCTTGATGGTCTCCGCGTCGTCCTGCCCGCGGTCGCGCAGGCGCTGTTCCAGGTCGGCCACGGAGGGCGGCAGGATGAAAACACTCACCAGGTCCTCGCGGGCGCGTTCCGCGAGCTGCTGCGTGCCCTGCCAGTCGATGTCGAACAGCACGTCGTGCCCGCCCTGCAGGGCCTCCTCCACGGGCGCCCGGGGCGTGCCGTACAGGTTGCCGAAGACCCGGGCGTGCTCCAGCATGCCGCCGTTGCGCTCCAGGTCCAGGAATTCGTCCTCCGTCTTGAAGAAGTAGTCCACCCCCTCCTGCTCGCCGGGCCGGGGGGCGCGGGTGGTGGCGGAGACGGACAGCGTCAGGGCGTCGTCCTGGGCGAGCAGGCGCTTGCAGATGGTGGTCTTGCCCGCGCCCGAGGGCGAGGACAGCACGAACATCACACCGCGCCTGTGGATCTCGGGGTCACCGGCCATGCCTCGCACCTCCCTACTCGATGTTCTGCACCTGCTCGCGGAACTGATCGGCGGCCGCCTTCATCTCCATGCCGGTGCGCGACAGCCCCACGTCGGCGGCCTTGCTGCACAGGGTGTTGGCCTCGCGGTTGAACTCCTGGCCCAGGAAGTCCAGCCGCCGCCCCACGGCCCCGCCTTCGTCCAGCAGGCCACGCGTGGCGGCGACGTGGGCGTCCAGGCGGTCCAGCTCCTCGCGCACGTCCGAGCGCGCGGCGAGCAGGGCCGCCTCCTGCGCCACGCGCTCCTCCGGGAGCGGCGTTTCGCCGGACAGGAGCTCCGACACCTGCTCGTGCAGGCGGGCGCGGCGGCGCTCCGTCTCGCCCTGCGCCTCGCGGCGCGCCTGGCCCACCAGGGCGCCGATGCGGTCCACGTGGTCGCGCACGATGCCCTCCAGGCGGGCGCCCTCCTGGGCCCGGGCATCGGCCAGGGCGTCCAGCGCCTCGGCCAGCGTGGCCAGGATGCCCTCGCGGCGGGCGCGCGCCGTCTCTTCGCCGGGCGGGGCGGGCACCACCTCCACCACGCCGCGGATGCCGAGCAGCCCTTCCAGGCCCGGCGCCGCCAGCCACGGATGACGCGCGTGCCACGTCTCGCACTCGGCCACGAGGCTGTCCAGAAGGGCCTCGTTGACGCGCACCTTCTGGTTGTCGGCGCCGCCCGTCACGGTGAGGGTGAGGCTCAGGCTGCCGCGCTGGAAGCGGTCCTGGGCCGCCTGGCGGGCCTCCGCCTCCAGGGCGTCCCAGCCCGCGGGCAGGCGGCAGCGCACGTCCAGCCCCTTGCCGTTGACGCTGCGCGCTTCCCACGTCCAGCCGAAGGCGGCGTCGCCGCCGTCGGCACGGGCAAAGCCGGTCATGCTGGAAAGGGGCACGGCGCCTCCCTCTGTCCCGTCGTTTTGTGCGGATGCCGGATTTTATAGCGGTTGCCGGGCGGGGCTGGCAAGCAAGGTTGAACGGTGCCCCGCCGCCCCCCATAATGGCCCCGGATCAGCACGAGGAGGACCCCATGCAGACGGACAACCGCTTTTTCGACGACATGGCCCGCGTGGCCGGCGGCGCCATGGGAGTCCTGTCCGGCCTCAAGGGCGAGATCGAGTCCATGGTGCACGCCCAGGTGGAGCGCATACTGGGCCGCATGGACCTCGTTCCGCGCGAGGATTTCGAGGCGGTGCGCGAGATGGCCCAGCGCGCCCGCGAGGAACAGGAGGCCCTGGCCGACCGCGTCGCCCGGCTGGAAGCCAAGCTGGCGGCGCACGAGGACCGCGAGGCGGAGTGAGCGGTCGCGGCCGACGGGCACGAACGACGGAGCAGCCATGACCCAGTCCCCGGCTTCCGAGGAAGCATCCCCCGGCAACCCCCTGGACCTTGTGGAACAGATCGTCCTTGCCCACGACTGGGCGTTCGACCGCCAGAGCGACGACGAAATGGCGGTGGAGGTTCCGGGCAACTGGACGGACTACACCTTCTACTTCGCCTGGCGGCCCGATTCCGCCGCCGTCCAGCTTACCTGCGTGTTCGACGTCCGCATGCCGGAAGGCATCGAGACCCGGCTGAACGAGCTTCTGATGCGCGCCAACGAGCGCCTGTGGCTGGGCCATTTCGGCCTGTGGACGGCGGTGAACCTGCCCGTCTACCGCTACGCGGTGCTGGTGCGCCCGCCGCACGGCACGGGCATCGAGGAGCTGGAGGACCTCATGGCCATCGCCGTGGCCGAGTGCGAGCGCTTCTACCCGGCGTTCCAGTTCGTCATCCAGGGCGGCAAGTCGGCCAGTGAGGGCCTGGAGGCCGCCCTTCTGGACACGGCCGGCGAAGCCTGAC
>CAJXLG010000062.1 GCA_913055885.1 uncultured Rhodospirillales bacterium | reverse complement strand
CGGCACCCAGCCCCGCCTGGGAGCCGTGGCCGGTGAAGGTGAGCCAGCTTCCCGAGAAAAAGGCCTCCTCGTCCCCCACCTCGTGGATCCAGGTGAGGGCCGGCGAGCCGTCGGTGAGGCTGCGGAAGCGGGCCTCGCTGGCGGACAGGGCCCGCATGGTGTCGGCCTGGCGCACGGCATAGCGCAGGGTGCGCTCCAGAAGGGCCGTGGTGAGTTCACCCTTGACCAGATAGTCAACCGCGCCCGCCTCCATGGCCGCCAGGTCCACGGACTCGTCGCCCTGCCCCGTGAGCATGACCACCGGCACGTCGGGGACCGTGGCCGCCGCCTCGCGCAGGAAGTCCAGGCCGCTGTCGCGCCCCAGCCGGTAGTCCAGCAGGCAGGCGTGGTAGTCCCCGCTGTACAGGGCCTCCAGGCCGGACGCGTAGTCCGTGCGCGGGGTGACCTCGAAACGCTGGACGGTCGCCTTTTCCAGGAGTCTGCGGACAATGAGGGCGTCCTCGGGGTCGTCGTCCACCAGGAGGACGCACAGGGGTCGGTCGGACATGCTCGGGCCTTTGGTCGGGAATCAGCTTACGGGCAGGCGCACGATGTGGAACCAGTACTCGCCAAGGGTCCGCATGACCTCCACCAGGCCGTCCAGGCTCACCGGCTTGGCGATGAAGGAATTCGCCCCCTCGGCGTAGGTGCGGGCGATGTCCTCGTCGGCCTTGGAAGTCGTGAGCACCACCACGGGAATGCGTTTCAGGGCCTCGTCGGCCTTGATTTCCGTGAGCGCCTCGCGGCCGTCCTTGCGGGGCATGTTCAGGTCCAGAAGGATCAGGCCCGGCGTGGGCACGTCCTCGTAGCCGTTGCGCTGGCGCAGGTAATCCATGAGCTGCTCGCCGTCCCCCACGAAGCGCAGCTCGTTGGCCAGCCGGCTCTTGCGCATGGCCCGCTCGATGAGCATGCGGTCCTCGGTATCGTCCTCGGCCACGAGGATGGTGATGGCGTCAGTGGGCGTATCAGGCATGGCCGCCCTCCTCTTTCTTCTGGTGACGCGGCAGCACGATGGTGAAACACGTGCCCTCCCCGGGCGTACCGTCCACGTCGATGGTGCCGCCGTGGCGGTGCACGATCTTGCGGCAGATGGCGAGCCCCATGCCCGTGCCTTCGTACGCACCGGGCTCCTGGAGGCGCTGGAAGACCTCGAACACCTTGTCCTTGTACCGGGGATCGATGCCCAGGCCGTTGTCCGTCACCGTGATGCGGACGTGGGCGGGGTCATCCGAAACGGGGGCCCCTTCCACGCGCACTTCCGGCGTGACGTCGGGCCGCACGAACTTCAGGGCGTTGGTGATGAGGTTCTGGAAAAGCTGGCGCATCTGGGGTTCGTCGGCGTCGATGGCGGGCAGATCGCCCGCATGGACGTGCGCCCCCGTCTCCTCGATGCGCACGGACAGATCGCTTGTCACGCCGTCCACAACGGCCCGAAGGTCCGTCTCGGCGAAGGGGCTGCCCCGGGTCTGGACCCGCGAGAAGGCCAGCAGGTCCTGGATGAGGCTTTCCATGCGGGCGCCCGCGTTCTGCATGGACCTGAGGAACTGGGCGGCATCCTCCGACAGGTCGTCGCCCAGCTCGTCGGCCAGCATGTCGCCGAAGGCGCGCACCTTGCGCAACGGCTCCTGAAGGTCGTGGGAGGCCACGTAGGCGAAGGACTGAAGCTCCGCGTTGGAGCGCGCCAGGGCCTCCGTGCGCTGGCGCAGCTCGTTCTCGTGGCGCTCCAGGTCGGCCGCCATGGTGTCGAAACGCTGCGCCAGATCCCCCAGCTCGGCCGCCGGATAGGGCGGGCCGCAGCGCACGGAGAGATCGCCGCGACCCAGCCGTTCCGCCGCCGCCACCAGGGTGCGGACCGGGCGCAGGACGAGGCGGCCGCCAACGGTCCAGACCAGAAGCGCCGCCAGCCCGATGGCCGAAACGAGCCCCGCCGCCCAGAGGAACAGAAGCCGCCGGGGCAGGGCCTCCAGCCAGCCGCGCGGCAGGCCCACGGCCACGGTGGCGGCGGGGGTGTCGCCGCTCGTCCCCGGCAGGGGCGCGAACCCGAAAACGTGGCCCGCCGTCCAGCCGGACGCCGTGATGAGCCGGCCGTGCCTTCGATTCGCCAGGGCGCGGGCCAGTTTCGGCGGAACATCGGCATCCCGGCGCATGCTCCCGTCCGGCATCATGCGCAGGAAGCTTCCGTCCGCCGGGCGCACCAGCACGCCGGCGTCGGGGGGCAGGCTCCACGCCTCCCCGTCCGCCCCATACCAGGGCAGGCGCATCGCCGCCACCACGACCAGCGGCGGGCGGTCGCCGCCGGCCGCGACCGCCCGCGCCACGGCCAGTCGCGGCCCCGCGACCTCCCCCCCGGCAGCCATGAACCGCGTCACGCGCCCCTGCCGGCCATCCCGCGCCGCGGCCGTCAGGGCTTTCCCGTCCGCGGCAGCCCCCAGACGGCCGCTGCGACAGCGCGGCCCGTCGCCGCCGATGACGGCGACGCCGGTGACGGCGGCGGCGTCGCGGCGCGCGGCGCGGGCCATATCGCCACAGGCGGCACCGGCCTGCACGCCGCGGCCCACCGTGAACAACAGGTTGTCCACCGTGGCCAGAAGGCGGTCCTGTTCCCGGGCCAGGTTCCGGGCCAGGTCCAGGGCGCGGCCGGCCGCCTCGCGCCGCGCCGTCTCCAGCAGCCGGTCGGCGCCATAGCCCGCCACGGCGACGAGCGGCAGAAGGGCCACGAGGACGAGAAGGAGGAGACGGGGGCGCAGGCCCAACAAGCGTTGAGCCGGCTGAGCGGCCGGCTCGTCGGATTCATGATTCACGGACAGCCCCGGTACGGTATAGCGACTTCGATGGCTTCATCCTGCCACACGGTGGGCACCGCGGCAAAGGCCTCGCCTGTTACGTCCATGCCACAGGGCTCACGCAAGGCGTCATGCGGACAGACGTCCCCGTGCCACGCGCAAACAAAAACGGCCCGGGTGCGCGCGGCGTTTGTTGACAGATGGGGGGGCGTGCCATATGAGTACCCCCTCACATAACGGGTCCCGCCGCTACGGACACCCGAATCCGACCCCGCGCCGTGTACACCCCCCGCCGTGCCGCGCCGCGGGGCCGGGTGATTCCCACGCACCAGCGATACGGGGACACGAGACATGCCAATCTACCTACCCATAGCGGAGATGTCGCTGGACGTCTTCATGCTGCTGGGCATCGGCGGCCTTGTGGGCGTTCTTTCGGGCATCTTCGGAGTCGGCGGCGGCTTTCTCATGACGCCGCTGCTGATCTTCATCGGCGTGCCGCCCGCGGTGGCCGTGGGCACCGAGGCCAACCAGATCGTCGCTTCCTCGGTATCCGGGGTCATCGCCCATATGCGGCGCGGCAACGTCGATTTCAAGATGGGCTTCGTGCTGCTCATCGCCGGTCTCGCCGGCTCGTTCTTCGGCGTGCAGGTGGTCAAGTGGCTGCGCGCCATGGGCAACGCCGATCTCGTCATTCAGCTCACCTATGTGGTGTTCCTGGGTGTCGTCGGCGGCCTCATGTTCCTGGAGGGCCTGCGCGCCAACATCCGCGCCTTCCGCGGCACCGGCGAGGAAACCCACGGCCGCAAGCAGGCGCGCTGGAAGGAGGCCCTGCCCCTCAAGATGAGCTTCCCGCGCTCCGGCATGGAGGTGAGCCTCGTCCTGCCGCTGGTGGTGGGCTTTTTCGTCGGCATCCTGGCGGCGATCATGGGCGTGGGCGGCGGCTTCATCATGGTCCCGGCGATGATCTACCTCCTGGGCATGCCCACGCAGCTCGTCGTCGGCACGTCGCTTTTCCAGATCATCTTCGTCACCGCCAACAGCACCCTGAACCACGCCATCTTCAACTTCACGGTGGACGTGGTGCTGGCCATCATTCTACTCATCGGCGGCGTCATCGGCGCCCAGGTGGGGGCGCGCATCGGCTCCCGCCTGCCGGGCGAGCAGATCCGCGTGCTGCTGGCCGGCATCGTGCTGCTGGTGTGCGGCAAGATGCTCTATGGCCTGGTGGCCACGCCGGAGCTCCTGTACACCCTGGGCGGAGGCCACTGATGATGACCGCAATGCGTAACGCGCTGGCAGCCGTCTCCGTCGCCGCGGTGGCCCTCCTGGCGCCGCACGGCGAAGCCCACGCGCAGGCCGGCAACAGCCTTACCTTCGACCTGTCGCGCGACAGCATCGACATCGGCGCCGGCTTCGACGGCACCCGGCTCCTGATCTACGGCGCCGCCCGGGGCGGCGGTCAGGTGGCCGTTGTCGTGCGCGGGCCCACCCACACCACGACGGTCCAGAAGAAGGAGCGCATGCTGGGCGTCTGGGCGGCCGGCGAGAAACGCCGCATCGCCGGCGCGCCGGCGTATTACTGGCTGGCCACGAGCGCCCCGCTGGACAAGCTCGCCGGCAAGAGCGTGCTGAAAAAGCACGAAATCGGGGCCACCAACCTGGACATCCGGGCCGCCAAGGGCGAGGGCAAGGACATGACGGGCTACGTCAAGGGCCTTGCCCGGCTCTATGCGAAAAAGGGCCTCTATGTGACAGAGCCGCGCGACGTCCAGTTGCGGGACGACGGGCTCTTCCGCGCCCACATGGACGTTCCCAGCAACGTCCCCACCGGCGACTACACCGTGGCGGTGTTCCGGCTCAAGGACGGCGCCGTGGTGGACCACGCCAAGGCGCCGCTCACGGTGCGCAAGGTGGGCATGGAGGCCGAGGTGTACCGCCTCGCCCACGAGCACGCCGCGTGGTACGGTATCGTGGCGCTCATCATCGCCGTGGCGGCCGGCTGGCTGGCCGGAGCCATCTTCAAGAAGTCCAAGTAGGGGGAAGGCCATGACGGAAAGCGAAAACGCCCCCCGGCCCGAGGAACGGGTCTTCCTCGTCGTCGTGGACGACACCGAGGAGATGGCCGTCGCCCTGCGCTACGCCTGCCAGCGCGCCGCCAACTCCGGCGGCCGGGTCGCCATGCTGCGCGTGTGCGCCCCGGTGGAGTTCCAGCACTGGCAGACGGTGGGCGACCTCATGCGCCAGGAACAGCGGGAGTCCGCGTGGAACCTCTTGGAACGCCTGCACGACCAGGTGGTGCGCAATTCCGGCAAGGAGCCCCTCAAGTACGTGCGCGAGGGGGAGGTGGTGGAGCAGGTGCTCGGCCTGGTGAACGAGGAGCCCAGCATCTCCATCCTCATCCTGGGCGCCGCCGCCGGGGCCGAGGGCCCCGGGCCGCTGGTGAGCAACCTCACCCACCGCCGCGTGGGGCACCTGCGGGTGCCGGTGACGGTGGTGCCGGGCACCCTCACCGACGAGCAGATCCACGCCATCGCGTGACAAGGGGCGCGGCGGGCGGCCGGAACGCCGGCCGCCCGTCCGCCCCCGGACGGGTTCTTGACCGCGCCGAACGACCCGCACGACAAGCTGTTCCGAGCCCTCCTGGCGGACCCCGAGCGCGCCAGGGGGCTGTTGTCCGACCACCTGCCATCGGCGATCGTCGCCGAACTCGCCGACGAGGCGCCTGAACCGCTGGACGGAAGCTTTATTGATGACAGCTTCAAGGGCAGCCAAAGCGACCGGCTGTTCCGTGTGGCGCTCCAGGACGGCCGGGATGCCTACGTTTACACGCTCCTGGAACACAAGAGCCGGCCCGATCCGCGCACGCCCATTCAGCTTTTGACGTACATGGCCCGCATCTGGGAGCGCCATCTGGAAGAGGCGGCCGGCACGCCCGGGACGCTACCCGCCATCATCCCCGTGGTCGTCTATCACGGCCGGGCGCCCTGGACCGTGCCCACGGCCCTCATCGACTGGCTGGACGCGCCCGACGCCGTCCGCGACCACCTCCGCGATTTCCGTTACATCGTGCGCGACCTGGGCCCCATGGACGACGGCACGCTGGCCCGGGACCGGGCCGTACGGGCGGGCCTTATGGCCCTGAAGCACGCTTTTGACCGCGGTGTGCCCCTGCGGGTCGTAGCAGCCTTGTTGCGCGACACACCGGACGGCACCCTTTTCGAGCAACAGGTGCTGGAATATGTTGGGACCGTGTACGATATGACACGCGACGACCTTGGCAGGGCCGTCCAGCAGGCCAAACCGGAACGCTGGGAGGAATTGATGGGTACACCGGCCGAGGAGTGGCGGCAGGAAGGAAGGGCCCAGGGCAAGGCCGAAGGAAAGGCGGAGGGCAAGGCGGAATCGGTCCTGCGCATCTTACAACGCCGTTTCGGCCCCGTGGAGTCCGACCTCGCCAGCCGTATCCGGCAGACCGGTCCGGAGAACCTGGATGCGCTGCTGGATCGGGCCCTCACCGTGGACCGCCCGGAGGCCGTCCTCGAGGGCAGGACGACACACTGACGGCCGTCTCGCGGCGAGGCGGGGCACTCTGGACTTTATTAAATCCACCTAATATAAAACAGCCGCAGCATCGAGGGGCAACGGTCCCCCGGGGACCGCAAAACGGGAGGTTCCGCATGGCATCCGGTTCCGCGGTGGACGATTCCGCCGTCGAGACCTCGCCGTCCGTGGGCGACGAGGTGAAATACACCACGTGCTACATGTGCGCCTGCCGCTGCGGTATCCGCGTCTACCTGCAGGACGGCAAAGTGCGCTACATCCAGGGCAATCCGGAGCATCCGGTGAACGGCGGCGTTCTGTGCGGCAAGGGCTCCGCCGGCATCATGCAGCACTATTCGCCGGCCCGCCTGCAGAAGCCCCTGAAGCGCGTGGGGCCGCGCGGCAGTGGCGAGTTCGAGGCCATCGAGTGGGACGAGGCCCTGGCAACGGCCACCGAGTGGCTGGGCCACATCCGCCGGACCGATCCCAAGAAGCTCGCCTTCTTCACCGGCCGCGACCAGAGCCAGTCCCTCACCGGCTGGTGGGCGTCGCAGTTCGGCACCCCCAACTATGCCGCCCACGGCGGCTTCTGTTCCGTCAACATGGCGGCCGGCGGCCTGTACACCATGGGCGGCGCCTTCTGGGAATTCGGCGAGCCGGACTGGGAGCGCACGCGGTATTTCCTGATGTTCGGGGTCGCCGAGGATCACGATTCCAACCCCATCAAGAAGGGGCTGGGCACCCTCAAGGAACGCGGCGCCAAGTTCGTCTCCGTCAATCCGGTGAAGAACGGCTATTCCGCCATCGCCGACGAGTGGGTGGGCATCCGCCCGGGCACCGACGGCCTGTTCGTCATGTCGCTCATCCACGAGCTGCTGTGCGCGGGGCGGGTGGATCTCCAGTACCTTGTGCGCTACACCAACGCGCCCTGGCTGGTGATCCACGATCCCGACGGCGCCGACGACGGCCTCTTCGCCCGCGACGACGACGGCAACCCGCTGGCCTGGGACCAGAAGGAAGGTCGCCTGGTCAACGCCCTGGAAGCGGACATCACGCCCGCCCTGCGCGGCACCTATCCCCTGCCCGACGGGCGCGCCGCCGTGCCCGGCTTCCAGCACCTGGCCGAACGCTACACGGACCCCCGCTACGCCCCGGACCGGACGGCCGAGACCACGGGCGTGCCCGCCACGGTGACCCGCCGCATCGCCGCCGAGCTGGCGCACGCCGCCTTCCAGGAGGAAATCGTCCTGAACGTGCCGTGGACGGACTGGGCCGGCCGCGACCACGAACAGATGATCGGCCGCCCCGTCGCCATGCACGCCATGCGCGGCATCTCGGCGCACACCAACGGCTTCCACACCTGCCGCGCCATCCACATCCTGCAAATCCTCCTGGGCAGCGTGGAGGTGCCGGGCGGCTTCCGCTACAAGGCGCCCTTCCCCAGGCCCATTCCACCGCACCAGAAGCCCGCCGGCCGCGACCCGCGGCCGGAGACACCCCTGGGCGGCCCGCCGCTGGGCTTCCCCACGGGGCCCGAGGACCTGCTGGTGGACGAGGCCAACAGGGCCGTGCGTATCGACAAGGCCTATTCCTGGGAGGCGCCTCTGGCCTCGCACGGCCTGATGCACATGGTCATCACCAACGCCTGGAAGGGCGATCCCTACCCCATCGATACCCTGTTCCTGTTCATGGCCAACATGGCGTGGAACTCGTCCATGAACACGGGCGGGGTCATCGACATGCTCACGGACACGAACCCGGAGACGGGCGAATACCGCATCCCGCGCATCATCTATTCCGACGCCTATTATTCGGAGATGGTCGCCTACGCCGACCTGGTGCTGCCGGACACCACCTATCTGGAGCGCTGGGACTGCATCTCCCTTTTGGACCGGCCCATCGCCGAGGCGGACGGCCCCGCCGACGCCATCCGCCAGCCGGTGGTGGAACCGGACCGCGACGTGCGGCCCTTCCAGACGGTGCTCCTGGACCTCGGGGCGCGTCTGGGCCTGCCGGGCATGGTGAACGACGACGGCAGCCCCAGGTATCCCGGGGGCTATCCCGACTACATGGCCAACCACGAGCGCGGGCCGGGCATCGGGCCGCTGGCCGGCTGGCGCGGCGAGGACGGCCGCCAGCACGGGCGCGGCGCCCCCAACCCCGACCAGCTTCAGCGCTACATCGACAACCAGGGCTTCTGGCAGCACACCCTGGCACCCGGGCAGCGCTTCTACAAGTTCGCCAACAAGCACTACCTGGAGTTCGCCACGGCCATGGGCTTTTTGGGCAGGCCCGAGCCCATGGTCTTCCAGCTCTACAGCGAGGTGCTGCAGAAATTCCGCAACGCCGCCAACGGCCACGGGCCGGTGCAGCCGCCCGACAGCGAGCGCGAGCGCATCGCCACCCACTTCGACCCGCTGCCCGTGTGGACGCCGCCGCTGGAGGAACAGGCCGTGGACACGGGGCTCTATCCCTTCCACGCCCTCACCCAGCGGCCCATGATGATGTACCACTCGTGGGGGTCGCAGAACAGCTGGCTGCGCCAGATCCTCACCCGCAACCACCTCTATCTGCACCACGAGCAGGCGGAAAGCCTGGGCGTGGGCGACGAGGACTGGGTGTGGATCGAGAGCCCGCACGGCCGGGTGAAGGCGCCCGTGCGCGTGGTGGAGGGCGTCAACCCGGACACGGTGTGGACGTGGAACGCCATCGGCAAGCGCGCCGGGGCGTGGCGGCTTTCGCACGACGCGCCGGAGAACCGGCAGGCATTCCTGCTCAACCACCTGATCTCGGAGCTTCTGCCGCCGCGCGGCGACGGCTACCGCCTGTCGAACTCCGACCCCGTCACCGGCCAGGCGGCCTGGTTCGACGTGCGGGTGCGCCTGCGCCCCGCCGAGGCCTCGGAATACGGCTGGTCGGAGCCGCGGTACACGCCCCTGGGCGAGCCGCCGGACATGCCGGAGGTGCCCGACGTGTCACGCTTCGGTGCGGCGTTCCGTCAGCGCAAGGGGAACGGTTGAGATGACGTCGCTGCCGCAGAACGAGACGCCCCGCAAGCTGGGCCTGGTCATCGACCTGGACATCTGTGTCGGCTGCAACGCCTGTGTCACCAACTGCAAGGAGTGGAACACGGGCGGCCACTCGGCGCCGCTCACGGACCTGCACCCCTACGGCCGCGACGTGGACGGGGTGTGGTTCAACCGCGTCCACACCTTCGAGGCGGGCAGCGGCCGCGACCACCGGGTGGTGCACTTTCCCAAGTCGTGCCTGCACTGCGAAACGCCCCAGTGCGTCACCGTGTGCCCCACCGGCGCCTCCTACAAACGGGAGGAAGACGGCATCGTCCTGGTGCACCACGACTGGTGCATCGGCTGCAAGCTGTGCGCCTGGGCCTGCCCCTACGGGGCGCGGGAGTTCGACGAGGACGCCGGGGTGATGAAGAAGTGCACCCTGTGCATCGACCGCATCTACAACGAGAACCTGAACGACGCCGACCGCCGGCCGGCCTGCGTCATCACCTGCCCGGCCGGGGCGCGCCACTTCGGCGACCTGGGCGACCCCAACTCGGCGGTGTCGCGCCTCGTCGCCGAGCGCGGCGGCTACGACCTCATGCCGGAGCTGGGCACCCAGCCCACCAACAAGTATCTGCCGCCGCGGCCGCGCCGGGATCACGCCGAGGCCACGGGCGCGCCCGACCTCCTGGAGCATCTGGACGAAGAGGACCAGCCGGGCGGCTTCCTGGGCTGGGTGGACAGGCTGCTGTCGCGTTGATCCGGGCCGGTTTCTGACGAGGGGACGAGAAGATGCATCCCGCACTGTCCGTCATTTTCTTCACCACCACCGCGGGCGCCGGCTACGGCCTCCTGATGATGCTGGGGGTGCTGGCGCCCATCGGCATCCTGCCGCCGGATCGCGTCTTCGGCGCCGTGGCCCTGGCCCTGGCGCTGGCCCTGGTGAGCACCGGGCTCTTCGCCTCGCTGTTCCATCTCTCGCACCCGGAGCGGTCGTGGCGGGCCATGCTGCAGTACCGCTCCTCCTGGCTGTCGCGCGAGGGCGTGGCGGCGTCGGTGACCTATCTGCCGGCGCTGGTGTTCATCCTGGGCTGGGTGGGCGTCGGCAACACCAGCGGCACGTGGGGCCTCATGGGCGTGGCGGCGAGCTTCATGGCGCTCGTCACCGTGCTGTGCACGGCCATGATCTACCAGTCGCTGAAGACCATCCACGAGTGGCACAACAGCCTGACGCTGCCCAACTATCTGATGCTGGCCCTGATGTCGGGCGGGGTGTGGCTGTCGGCGCTGGTCCACCTTTTCGGCATCCAGGCGCCCACGGTGGACGCCTACGTCATCGCCTACACCGCCATCGCCTGGGGCCTCAAGGTGGCCTACTGGAACCACATCGACACCACCCGCCACCCGAGCACCCGGCGCACGGCCACGGGCATCCGGGCGCGCGGCGCGGTGCGCCTGGTGGACCCGCCGCACATGACGGACAATTTCCTGCTCAAGGAGATGGGCTTCCGCATCGCCCGCAAGCACGCTTTGAAACTTCGCCGCATCACCCACGTCACGGCCTTCGCCGTGCCGCTCGTCGGGCTTGTGGTGGCGCTGGTGCTGCAAGGCCCCGTGGCGGCGGGCGGCGCCGTGGTGGCGGCGCTTTCGGCCAGCTTCGGCGTGGTGCTGGAACGCTGGCTCTTTTTCGCCGAGGCCCGGCACACCGTCATGCTGTATTACGGGGAAGGGCCGGCGTAGGGCTTCTTTTCGCCCAAAAATACGCCTTCCGGCGGCTACGGTCGTTTCGTTAATACCCGCCGGCGGCGTCATGCCCGGCCTTGCGCCGGGCATCCACGTGTTCCCTGGGATGATAGCCACCACCCTTTGGTCAGAAAAGCGAATACGTGGACTTCGCTGCTACGAGTTCGGGGCCCATGGGCCGCTGTCCGGGGGCCGATCTAAAGTAAAGCGACTACTGAGCTACTCAGCGCGGGTTGCACATGTCGCCTGCAACAGGCACCGTTCGCCTATGCGCGTGTGGGACTTTCTCTGGCTCCTGATTCTCGGTATTGGCGTAGGCTCCTTGTTTGGGGCCGTAGCAGGTATGGCGTTCGCCGAGGGAGCGCCTGCCAATGTGCAGAGTGTTGCGGCTTCCGTTCTCGGGAGTTTTGCAGCAACCCTTCTGATCGTGGGCGCCACGATGTGGACTGTTCTGGAACCGCGACGGAAAGAGATTGAGCGAAAAGCGAAAATCGGGTCGAAATACATTCAGAAAATCAAGGAACTTTTGGATATTACAATTTTTCCACCGCTAGATGCTGACGCACTCGAAGGCGATATCTATGAGATTGTTTGTGACATGGAGTATGGTATTTCCGATATTTTACGAGAAAAGAATTATTTGTTTGAGTATATTTATGATATTCCAGGGCATTACGATCTCTACGATAACCTTGAACGCGAGTGTATTGCACTAGGGCACTTAATAAAACACCTAAAACGTGGCCGACTATCACTACAAGATGATCGCCATAGAAGACAGATACGGGATCAAGCCAATTTCGTTGAGGGTGCGAGAGACAAGCTTGATACCAATCTAAGGTCACATTTTGAATAAAATTAATATGTGTAATAACTTTTTCACGGAGAGGGTTCTAAAAGTTCATTGCCCCTTACGGTCGCGCCATGACCATGTGCCCAGCCCTTCCCTTTATAGCAAAAAGGCTATATGATGGCGTGGACGGTCGAGGTTGACGGCGCGGCCCTCGATGAACTGGAAAAGCTCCCCAAGGACATGCGGGCGCGCTTCGTCCGCATCGTGGAGCTTCTGGAGAGCTTCGGGCCGCGTCACGTGGGCATGCCCCATGTCCGCCACCTGGAAGGGCCGCTGTGGGAGATGCGGCTTCGGGGGCGGGACGGCATTGCCCGGGCGATCTACTTTTCGGCCAAAGGCCAACGGCTTGTGGTGGTCCGGGCGTTCGTCAAAAAGACGCAGAAAACGCCGCGCCGCGAGATCGAACTTGCCTATCGCCGCATGAAGGGAGCCGACGATGCCTGAACGCTATTCGGCCGACGCCATCAAGGACCGCCTGCTCGCCGATCCCGAAACCCGGGCGGAATATGACGCCCTTGCCGACACCTTCGCCATCGCGCG
>CAJXLG010000061.1 GCA_913055885.1 uncultured Rhodospirillales bacterium | reverse complement strand
CTTCTCGGGTGCGCGCCGAAGATTGCTCGGCTTGGCCGACAGTCCACCCGGATAAGGCCTCTCACCTCCCATCATTCGTTCCAACCATGACCCCCCTCACATTCCGGAGGCGTGCCCCGGCGCGCCCCCACCCACACGCCAATCGCGTCCACCCTCAAAACAAGACTCGCCTTCCGAGTAGCCGTTCCCATCAAACCGCCCCTGCCGCCCCAGCTTTTGATAACATTGCCCGAGAGGCCCCCTACGCAAGCCTCTTGCCAGCCCGGGCTACGTGGTGGTCCGGGATTATGGGCGGCGGGTTTGCCCGGCGGGCCGGGCATGGCATGCTCGCCGCGTTCCCGGACGCAAAGGGTGCCGCATGGCCGTCCCGGCTGTCACCGTCGTCACGCCCCTCTACAACAACGCCACCTGGATCGAGGCGTGCCTGCAAAGCCTGGCCCGCCAGACCCTGGAGGCTTTCGAGGTGGTGGTGGACGACGGATCGGCGGACGACGGCCCGGAGCGGGTGGCCGCGTTCGCCCGGCGCGCGGACGCGCCCCCCGTACGGCTCATCCGCCACGGAGAGAACGCCGGCCCGGGCGTGGCCCGCAATACCGGGGTGGCGGCCGCCCGGGCGCCCCTGGTGGCGTTCCTGGACGCCGACGACGTGGCCGTGCCGGAGCGGCTGGCATATCAGGCGGGCGTGATGGCGGAGGAGCCGGACCGCCTGGTGACGGGCGGCTGGTTCGACGTGGTGGACGCCGGGGACAGGGTGCGCGCCCGCCAGCAGCCGGACCTGAACGCCTCGGAGCTGGCGTGGGTGGGGCTTTTCCAGGCCCCCTTCCTGCTCAGCACCGCCATGGTCCGGACCACCCATCCGGCCTTCCCGTGGCCCCTGTTCCCTGCCGTGTGGCACGGCGAGGAGGAAGAGGCCATGCGGCGCCTCGTCCACGTCGCGCCCGGCCGCATGCTGCCCCGGGTGCTGGCCCTCTACCGCAAGGCGGGGGAGAGTTCTCACGAGATCCGGGCGCGGGCGCATCCCCGCCCCGACGCCGTGGACCTTTTCGCCGATGCCGTCCGCCCGTACACCGGGCCCCTGGACCGGGCCACGGCGACGCGCGTGCGCGCCTGCTTTTTCGGCCTGCCCGAGCCCGGGGACCCGGACGCCGAGGCCGTGGTTGCCGCCTTCACGGCGTTGTTCCGGGCCTTCCGGGAAGCGCCGCCCCCGGCCGTGGACCCCGGCGCCCTGGACCGCTACGCCGCCATCCACCGCGACGACTGGATCGCCTACCGCGCCCGCGCGGGGCTTTGACGGGTCTCCGGCCGCACTGGCATTTGGCACCACCATGTCGTTGGTTCAGCGGGGGCCGCCCCTCTCCGTGGCCCGTCAATCGGCACCGACAATGGCCGGGTTCGATCCCGTGCCGGGGGTCGTCATGGCCGACTACACGGCCGAGGCCCGGGCCGATGCCGTGGAGCGCCCGACGGCCGACCTGCCGGCCGCGCAGGCGGCGGCGCGGGCGGCCGCCCCGGTCATCCGGGCGCGCCACCGGGCCGTCGATGTCATGGACGGGCTGGTGCGACCACGGGGCGGCCCCGGCCCGGACCACGAAGGAGGAGAAGCATGACCGTCGCGCTGGTTACAGGCGCCCTGGGGCTGGTGGGGGCCGAGGTGGTCCGCGGCCTGCTTGACGAGGGGTTCGACGTGGTGGGCGTGGACAATGACATGCGGGCCCGTTTTTTCGGGGCGGAGGGCAGTGGTGCCTGGATGCGGCCCCACCTGGAGGCCCTGCCGGGCTATCGCCACCGCGAGCTGGACATCCGCGATGCCGACGACGTCACGCGGGTGGTGGCCGACTTGGGAACGTCACTCGGCGCCGTGGTCCATGCCGCGGCCCAGCCGTCTCACGACTGGGCCGCCCGCGACCCGCGCACGGATTTCGCCGTCAACGCCGACGGCACCCTGAACCTCCTGGAAGCGGTGCGCTGCCACGCGCCGGACGCCGGCTTCGTCTTCGTCAGCACCAACAAGGTCTACGGCGATGCGCCCAACCATCTGCCGCTCGTGGAGGATGGCACGCGATGGCGGGTTCACCCCGGTCACCCCTTCGCCGAGCGCGGCATCGACGAGAGCCTGTCCATCGACCAGTGCCTGCACAGCCTGTTCGGCGCATCCAAGGTGGCGGCCGACATCCTGGTCCAGGAATACGGGCGGTATTACGGCCTGAACACGGGCGTTTTCCGGGCCGGATGCCTGACCGGCCCGGGCCACAGCGGGACGCAGCTCCACGGTTTCCTGGCCTATCTGGTGAAATGCGCCCTGACCGGCACGCCGTACACGGTCTTCGGTTATCAGGGCAAACAGGTCCGCGACAACCTGCACGCACGCGACCTTGCCGACGCTTTCCGCCAGTTCCTGCGGGCGCCGCGGCCGGGGGCCGTCTATAACATGGGGGGCGGCCCCCGGCGCGCCATTTCGGTGCTGGAGGCCATCGCCTGGTGCGAAACGCACTTCGGCCTCCGGGTGCCCTGGCGCTACGACGACCGGCCGCGAACCGGCGACCACATGTGGTGGGTGACGGATACGGGCCGGTTCCGCCGGGATTATCCGGCCTGGAACGACACCTGGGACCTGCCGGCCATCATGGCCGACCTTCACGAAGGGATCCAGGCCCGGTTACGCGAGTGATGGGCAGTGGACTTGGGGAACCGGAGCGACAGGCAAGCTTCGATTCTTCTCGCACGATCGAGGAAAGCGGCCGAGACCGTGGCGGAACGGCTCATTCTTGTCGATGGGGCCCACCTAAGTGGGCGGTGCAGCGCGACAAAGCTGGGGCGCGTGTAAAAGAGACGGTCGAGATCAAGGCCATCGACGAAAACTTTTTCGAGGAATAGCCCCTCACTGAAACTCCCGTGAATCCGGCGCCAACGGCGCCGCCTCCGGGGCCAGATGCAGGAGATACCCGCTCAGGTCGTCCAGGCGGTCGGCAATGACGTGGATGACGCCTTCCGCCTTCTGGAGACGGCCCTTCGCCGCCATCAAGCGGCTCGCCAACAACGGCCGGCGGAAGCGTTCCACTTCGGTGGGCCGGACGATCAGGTTGGCGTTGCCCGTCTCGTCCTCCAGGGTCACGAAGACCACCCCGTCGGCGCTGCCCGGGCGCTGGCGCGCCGTCACCAGCCCCGCCACGCGCACCCGGGCGTCGTTCTTGAGTGTTGCAAGGGTTTCCGCCGGCGTCAGGCCCTCCGGCTTGAGGGGCTCGCGCAGTAAAGCGAGCGGATGCCGGCGCAGCGTCAGGCGCAGGGTGGCGTAGTCCTCCACCACCGCTTCCCCGGGCGGCAGGTCGGGCAGGCTGACATCCGGCTCGCGCCCCGCCTCGTCCGTGCCCGCCGCCTCGAACAGGGGCAGCGCCGGCGCGTCGGCCAGCCGCCGCACGGCCCACAGCGCCTCGCGCCGCCCGGCCGCCAGGGAGGCCAGGGCGTCCGCCCGCGCCAGACGCTCCAGCGCCGCGCGGCCCACGCCCGCCCGGCGCCGCACGTCGGCGACGTCGCGATAGGGGCGGTGCGCCGCCAGGGCCTCGGCATCGGCCCGGCCCAGCCCCTCGATCTGCCTGAGCCCCAGGCGCAGATTCTTACCAGAATGCGGTGCGTTCCACGCACCGCCCTCACGCGCCGGCGGGCCCTGCGGGCCCTTGGCTCGCCCCTGACCGGGGCGGCGCGCAGTCGCGCGCTCACCCGGGGGCAATGAGTCTTCCTCATTGCCCCCGGATGCCCCATCGCTTTCCAGCCGATGATCGCGGCCGCTGTGGTTGACGTCCACGGGGCGCACCGTGACGCCGTGGGCGCGGGCGTCGCGCACGATCTGGGCCGGGGCGTAGAAGCCCATGGGCTGGCTGTTCAACAGGGCACAGGCAAACGCCGCCGGATAGTGGTGCTTGAGCCACGCCGAGACATAGACCAGCAGGGCGAAGGAGGCGGCGTGGCTTTCCGGGAAGCCGTATTCGCCGAAGCCCTCGATCTGGGTGAAGCAGCGTACGGCGAAATCGCGGTCGTAGCCGCGTTCCACCATGCCCTGCACGAAGCGGTCGCGGAAGCCGTGCAGCGTGCCCTTCTTGCGCCAGGCCGCCATGGCCTTGCGCAGCCGGTCCGCCTCGCCCGGCGAGAAGTCCGCCGCCACCATGGCGATGCGCATGGCCTGCTCCTGGAACAGCGGCACGCCCAGGGTCTTTTCCAGCACCCGGCGCAGTTCCTCCGATGGATAGTCCACCGCCTCCTCGCCGTTGCGCCGGCGCAGATAGGGATGCACCATCTCGCCCTGGATGGGCCCGGGCCGCACGATGGCCACCTCGATCACCAGGTCGTAGAAGGTGGCGGGCCTGAGGCGCGGCAGCATGGCCATCTGGGCGCGGCTTTCCACCTGGAACACGCCCAGGGAGTCCCCGCGCGACAGCATGGCGTAGACGCCCGGATCCTCCGCCGGCACGTCGGCGAGCGACAATTCCCGGCCGTGGTGGGCGCGGATGAGGTCGAAGGCGCGCCGGATGCACGACAGCATCCCCAGCGACAGCACGTCCACCTTGAGAAGCCCCAGGGCATCCAGGTCGTCCTTGTCCCATTCCACGAAGGTGCGGCCTTCCATGGCGGCGTTGGCCACGGGCACATAGTGGTCCAGCCGCCCGCGCGTGAGGACGAAGCCGCCCACGTGCTGCGACAGATGGCGCGGGAAGCCCCGGATCTCGGCGGCGATGTCCAGGGTCATGGCGATGCGCGGCTCGGCCGGGTCGAGGCCCGCCTCGCGCACCCGGGCGTCGGGGACACGCCCGTGCTCGCCGTGCGCCGCCAGCCCCGCCAGCGCCCCGGTGACGTCCTCGGAAAGGCCCAGCGCCTTGCCCACCTCGCGCAGGGCGCCGCGGGTGCGATAGCCGATGACCGCCGCCGCCAGCCCCGCGCGGTGGCGGCCGTATTTGGCGTAGACGTACTGGATCACCTCCTCGCGGCGCTCGTGCTCGAAGTCCACGTCGATGTCCGGGGGCTCGCCGCGTTCCTCGCTGATGAAGCGCTCGAACAGCAGGTCGCTGCGTGCCGGGTCCACGCCCGTTATCCCCAGGCAGTAACACACGGCGGAGTTGGCCGCCGAGCCGCGCCCCTGGCACAGGATGCCGCGCGCCCGGGCGAAGGCCACCAGGTCGTAGACCGTCAGGAAATAGGGGGCATAATCCATGCGGCCGATGAGGGCCAGTTCGTGGTCGATCTGGTCGCGCACCTTTTGCGGCACGCCGTCGGGATAGCGTTCGGCCGCGCCCGCCTCCGTCAGGCGTTCCAGCGCCCCCTGGGCCGTTTCGCCGGCGGGCACGTCGTCGTCGGGATATTCGTAGGTGAGATCATCCAGGTTGAAGGTGCAGGCGTCGGCGATGCGGGCGGTGTTCTCGATGGCCGCCGGATGGTCGGCGAACAGCCGGGCCATTTCCGACGGCGCCCTGAGATGGCGCTCGGCGTTGGGTTCCAGGCGGCGGCCGGCGGTGTCGATGGTGACGCCGTCGCGGATGCAGGTGAGCACGTCCTGCACCCGGCGGCGGGCCGGGTCGTGGTAGAGCACGGCGTTGGTGGCGACGAGGGGCATGCCCAGGCCGGTCAGGGTTGCCAGGCGCCGGGCGTCGTCGCCGCGCCCGAGGACGTGCGCCGCCAGGAAGGCCCGGTCGCCGAAGTGCTCCCGCAGGGTGGCGAGGAAGGCAGGAAAGGCGGCGTCGGGCCGGTCGTCGGGGGCCAGGGCGATCACGATATGGTCGCCGCGCGCCTCCAGGAAGTCGGCCAGCGTCAGGTGGCAGTCGCCCTTGGGGGCGCGGCGCTTGCCCGTGCTCAGCACCTGCGTGAGCCGGCCGTAGGCGGCGCGGTCCACGGGATAGCACAAAAGCGACGGGGCATCCCGGAAGTCCAGGCGGCAGCCCACCAACAAGGGCAGTTGATGTTGTTTCGCGGCCGAATGGGCCCGCACCACGCCGGCCATGGTGTTGCGGTCGGTGACGGCGAGCGCCCGGTGCCCCAGGGCGGCGGCCGTCACCACCAGTTCCTCCGGATGGGATCCCCCTTCCAGGAAGCTGAAGTTGGTGAAGCTTTCCAGTTCGGCGTAGGCGGTGTCGGTCACGGTGACCCCCGTGCCGTTTATGTTCCCGTTTTGTTCTATACAGGCCAAGGCCCGGGACGGTCAAGCAGCAGGCGGGCTCAAGCGTCGTCGTGGGCCGGGAAGAGGGGCGGGGTGTCGGCCGGCACGGCCCGGCCGGCGTGCCAGGCGTCCAGGTTGGCCTGCAGGTTGATCCAGAAGGCGGCGGTGGTGCCGAAGGCGCGTGCCAGGGCGGCGGCCAGCCCCGGTTCCAGACGGGTATGGCCGTTGAGGACACGGCTCAGGTGCTTGCGCGAAACGCCGCAGGCGGCGGCGAGGGCCGTAACGGTGACGCCGCGCGGTTCCATGAAATGCCGCCGCAGGATGGTGCCGGGATGGCGCGGCGGCCGGTCGCGGTGGACCGGAACGTCGTCGTGGGTACCGAGGGCCATGCTTCCATCCTCGACCGTTACGTTTCAGGTAACAGAAAACGCGACTCATGGCAACATCCCGTGCAGGTACCAGCGCCGGCGGCCGGTGCCGGTGGTGGTGGCATGTTCGCGGAACAGCCAGAAGCGCCGGCCGTCGGTGGCCTCCACGCGGTAGTAGTCGCGCGGCGCGTCCAGCCACGGGGCGTCGGCGCTTGCCGGCCGCCACCACTCGGGCAGCAGGCGTTCCGGCCCCCGGGCGTCGCGCAGGCGGATCACCTCGTTGCGCCAGCGGAACATTACGGGCGGCCGGTCGGGCAGGGGCGCCGTGGCGTCCACGGGCTCCGGCCGGCGCAACAGGCGCGGCGGGCGTTCCAGGTCGGGCCAGGCGGTGTCCGTGGCCGGGGCCAGGGGAGCAAGGCGCCGCATGGCGCGTTCGGGCACGTGGCTGTCGGCGGGGGCGAGGCGGAAAACGCGGTTGCTCCCCAGTCGCGCGGCGAGGCGGTCCACGAGCTGCGAGACAGCTTCCGTGGCGCCGTCGTCCCGGCCGTCCAGGCCGGGCTGATGGTGGCCCAGGGGGTCCGTGGCGGCGGCCAGATGCACGGTCTCGATGCCGAAGCCGGCGTCCAGGGTTTCCAGGTGGTCGCGGAACAGCCGGAACAGATGGGCGGGATCGCGGGTGGCGCGGCTGGTGCCCACCTGAAGCCGCTGCGCCGTGCCGTCCACGCGGTAGGCGGCCAGTTCCACGCGACGCGCGCCCCGGCCGTCGGCGGACAGGCGGTCGGTGAGGGTGTCCAGGAGGTCGTGCAGGGCGGCTTCCACGTCGGCCGTCTTGCCGATGGGCTCGGCGAAGGCGCGCTGCACCCGGCACGGCGGCGCCGGGCGGTGGGGCGGCACCACTTCCGCCGTGTGCCCCAGGGCCCGGTCCAGGTGTTCCGGCACCGCCTCGCCGAAGCGCCGCGCCAGGGGGGCGCGCGGGGTGTCGTAGAGGTCGCCGATGCGGCGCAGGCCCACGCGGTGCAGGCCCTCCACGGTGGCGGCGGGCAGGCGCAGGGCCGCCACGGGGCGCGGCGCCAGGGCGTCGCGCTGGCTGTCGGGCGGCACGATGCGGGAGTCCTCGCCGGGGAAGGCGGCGACGGCGTGGGCCGCCCCGAGGGTGTCGGCGACGGCGGCGCGCGCCGTCAGGCCCAGGGCGACGAGGCGGTCTTCCAGGGCGGCGTGCAGGGCGGGCTCGCCGCCGAAGAGGTGGGCGCAGCCGGTGATGTCGAGGTGCAGGCCGTCGCCCGTGGCGGCGGGGGCGACGATGGGGCTGAAGCGTTCCGCCCAGGCGGCGAGATCGGCCAGGGCACGCCGGTCGGCTTCCGGCGCGGCGTCGGTGACGGCCAGGTCCGGGCACAGGGCGCGGGCGTCGGCCAGCGGCTGGCCGGGCCCGGCGCCCAGGCCGGCGGCGGCCGGGCCCACGGCGGCGAGGCGCCGCGCGCCGTGGGCGGAGTCCACCGTGGCGCCGGGCGCCTTGGCCGGCAGCCGGCCGTCGCGCACGGCGCGGTCGATGGCGAAGACGGGCAGATGGACCACGGCATAACGCGGCACGGCGGGCTCCCATGGTGGTTTACCCGGCCCGGCGCAGGGGCACGTCGGCGCTGGCGACGGGCGCCGGCGCTTGTTCCCGCGCGGCTTCCAGCGTCCAGGTGGCGGGCCGGCCGTCGCGACAGCGTTCCAGATGGACGCGCCAGGCGCCTTCCGGCGCCGCCTCGACGCGCCAGCGGGTGCGGGCGGTGGCGGGGGCGTCGCCGTCAGTGCCCAGGAGGAAGGCGGGGCGGCCGGCCTTCTCGGCGGCGAGCTGGAGGCGCCGGGCGGCGACGCGGTCGGCGCTTTTGGGCTCGCCCGCCACGGCGGCCACGGCGCCGCTGTTCAGCCCTTCCTCCAGGGCCCACAGGACGTCCGTATTGTCGCGCCCGGCGACGACGAGCGCGCGTTCCGTGGGCAGGCCGAGCCGCGCCAGCCCGGGCCCGTACAGGCCGCGCGCCCGGCCCTCGGGCGCCGCCCACAGCACGGGGCCGGCATGCTGGTCCAGGGCGCGGGTGACGAGCCCCGCCAGGAAGGCGAGGGCGGGCGCGCCGCCGTGCAGGGCGTGCAGCGCCGCGCCGTCCAGCCCGCCGCCGGGCAGGTGGTCGTCCAGGACCCTGTAGCCCGTGGGCAGCACGGGCGCGCTCCGCGCTTGCGCGCCGCCGCGCTCCAGGGCGCGCACCCGCGCCTTCAGGGTCGCCAGCACATCGGGATCGCTTGCCGCCGTATGGGGCATGACGGGCCTCCGCTGCATCTCTTTGTTCCTCTTTTGTTCCTAGCGCCAGCGGGGCGAACGAGTCAAGAACGCGGTGGACCGTTGCCGTTTGCTCCCGGCCGCTGCTTCTGCCATGCTGGCACCGTGCAAGCAGCCACGGAGGATCGGGCCATGGGCGCCATTACCGTCCGCAACCTTCCCGACGACGTGATCGACCGGCTCAAGCAGGCCGCCGCGGCCAACGGCCGGTCCATGGAACAGGAGGTGCGGGACCTCCTCGAACAGCGCTATGCGTCGCGCGATGCCATCCTGGACCGGGCACGCCGGCGCTGGCCGGAAGACTCCCGGGTGACGGCCGAGGAACTGGACCAGTGGCGCCGCCAGGGCCGCCCGTGATCCATGCTGGTGGATACCATGGTCTTCGTGTACGCCCTTCTGGGCGTTTCGGCGTGCCGGGAAACGGCGGACGGGGTGCTGCGAACGCTTGATGCCATTGTGGTGCCGGGGTCGTTCCATGCCGAGTTCGCCAATGTGGTCTGGCAATGGGCCCGGCACGACCATATCACCCCCGACGCGGGGCGCGAGGCACTGGAAGATGCGGCGGCCCTCGTCACCCGGACGTTTCCGGTAACGGACCTCAACGCCGAGGCCCTCGCCCTCGCCGTGGAAGCGGATCATCCGGTCTACGACACCCTTTTTGTCGCCGCCGCGCTGCGGGAAGGGACGCGGGTCATCACCTTCGATCGCCGGCTTCACAAGGCGTTCCCTGACCACGTGGTCCTGGCGGAGGGCTGAGCCGCCGTTGGCCTTCACAGGGCCGTCTCGCCCTCGATGGTCGCTTCGGGGTCCACGTCGAGCCCGGCATATTCCCGCAGGGTGGCTTCCAGTGCTTCATCGGGTACCCGAAGGTGCTGGCCGGCGGCGATATCCCGGGTCAGCAGGTCGAGAAAAGAGGCGATGGCGGGATCGTCCTCGTCGGGCTCCGCTTTCGTCAGGGTGACCACGCCGTCCACGACCCGGTAGGCCACGCGGTCCCCGGCCGACAGCCCGAGCGCCCGCCGTACGGCGCACGGCACCGTGATCTGACCCTTGCTGGTGATCCTGCCCGTTTCCGGAAAGTCACTCATGGCGCATCTCCGCACCGCTTGTCGTGTAGCGTAAGGCGTTCCCCTTACCGCATCAAGCAGCGGCAAGGAGGACTTGCCCCAACGTTTTGGGATGAGCAACCATCGCGTTGGGATGTCGTCTTTCGAGGCCATGCCTGACGGCATGGCACCTCAAGACGACGCTCACCGGGTGAAATACTTCCTGGGAACGTCATTCTGAGGTGCTCCGCCGAAGGCGGAGCCTCGAAGAATGACGCCATTCGACGGGAAGCCGAAAAAAGCGGGGAAAGTCCTCACAACCCCGGCCCGTGACGAAAACGACCCGGTAAGGCCCGATATACGGTGTGCGTTTGGGCGCATTCCGGCCCACGGCAACCGGGTGCTGCGCGTCGCCTATGGATTCCACGGCCGACGGCTATACCGTCATCACGGCTTTCTTCGATCGCAGGAAGACCCGGGACCTGAACCGATGACCGACGCCCCCATCACCCAGGGCGCGCACATCCAATGGGACGACGCGCCCATCGTGGAATCCGAAGAAGTGGAGCCCGGCGTGGTCCTGGATTTCGACGCCGATGGCCGTGTCGTGGGCATCGAGCTTTATGGCGGCCGCCAGAACGTCCCCGACCTTTCCCGGGAAAAGGTCCGGGTGCGCGCCCGCGACGGAACGGAAGGCGCGGCCTGATCCGTCCTTGCCCTGGGCTTTCCTCTTCCGGCGCACCCCGTTATCCTCCGCCCCATGATCGAGCCGGTCCGGGGCAGCCTCTTTTCCACCGACTTTCTGCGGGAGTCCGTAACGGGCCTCGACGCGTGGAAGGCGCTCGACGATGTGGACCTGCGCGCGTTCCACGACCGGCTCCTGCATATCTTCGCGGGCTTTCCCACGGACAAGAAACCCAACGAGGCCCAGACCGAGGATGATCTCATCTGGCCGGCTCTGGAAACCCTGGGGTGGGAACATGCCCTGCGGGAGCAGAACCTCACCACACGCGGGCGCGAGGACGTGCCCGACGGCCTTCTGTTCGCCGATGCCGAGGCCAAGAACGGGGCCAACAGCTTTTCGGCCGAATGGAAACGCTATGAACTGGGCACGGCGGTGGTAGAGTCCAAGCGCTGGCTTCGCCCCCTGGACCGGCGCGCCGAACAACGCGGCGAGGAAACCGCGCCCTCCACCCAGATGCTGCGCTACCTCCGGCGCGTGGACGACCTGACCAGCGGGGGCCTGCGGTGGGGCATCCTGACCAACGGCGCGCAATGGCGCCTGTACTACCAGGGCGCCCGCTCCGTTTCCGAACAGTTCTTCGAGATCGACCTCGCGGCCATCCTGGGCCTCTCCGGGCACAACGAGGACCTGTTCGCCCTGGACGAAACGGAACGCCTGTACTGGCTGAAGGTCTTTGTCCTCATCTTCCGTCGCGAGGCTTTCCTGCCCGGGGCGTCGGACCGGCGGACATTCCATCAGCGGGCCCTGGACGAAGGTCGTTTCTACGAGGAACGGGTCGCCGGCAACCTGTCCGACCTTGTTTTCGGCACCGTTTTCCCGGCCCTTGCCCGGGCCCTTGCCGACAAGGCGCCCCATGCGCCGCTGGACGAGGTGCGGGACGCCGCGCTCGTGCTGTTGTATCGCCTCCTGTTCATCCTGTACGCGGAAGACCGCAACCTGCTGCCCGTGCGCGACCCGGCCTATGATGATTACGGGCTCCGCGAGCGCGTTCGCGGGGATGTCGGCGCCCGCAAGGACCGCGACGACACCTTCTCCGACCGGCAGACGCGGTACTGGGATGCCATTCACGGACTGTGCCGGGCCATCGACGAGGGCGACCCGTCCATCGGCCTGCCGCCCTATGATGGCGGCCTTTTCGACCCCGAGCGCACGCCGCTCCTGGAGGACGTGCGCCTCAGTGACGCCGTCATGGCCGACGTCATCGATGCTCTGTCTTTCGAGCAAGGGGAGGACGGCCGCCGGTACATCAATTACCGCGACCTGAGCGTTCAGCAGCTCGGCTCCATTTATGAGCGGCTCCTGGAACACGAACTTGTTCATGAGGACGGCCGGCTGGTGGTCCGGCCCAACATTTTCGCCCGCAAGGGCTCGGGCACTTATTACACGCCGGACGACCTCGTGAACCGCATTATCCGGGAGACGGTGGCGCCGCTCGTGGAAGAGCGCATGGCCGCCTTCACCGCCAAAATCGCCGAACTACAGGGGAGCAGGCTGCCCGAGGACCGTATCCTGGGGCGCCTGAAGCCGCTGGACCCGGCGGAAAACCTGCTCGATCTCAAGATCTGCGATCCCGCCATGGGGTCCGGGCACTTCCTGGTCAGCCTCGTGGACTATCTCGCGGACCAGGTCATCGAGGCCATGGCGGAAGCGCAGGCCATGGTGCCCGGCGGCACCTATGTCTCGCCCCTGGCCGAGCGCATCGAGCGCATCCGCTACACCATCGAGTCCAACGCCGAGCAACGCGGCTGGAACATCGATTACGACCAGCTCGACGACCGCCACATCATCCGGCGCATGGTGCTCAAGCGGTGCGTCTATGGCGTGGACAAGACGCCCATGGCCGTGGAGCTGGCCAAGGTTTCCCTGTGGCTGCACACCTTCACGGTCGGCGCCCCGCTGAGCTTCCTGGACCACCATTTGCGGTGCGGCG
>CAJXLG010000060.1 GCA_913055885.1 uncultured Rhodospirillales bacterium | reverse complement strand
GCCATGGAGCGCAACAGCGTCATCATCGGCCTGAGCCGGGCCATGGTCGTGGTGGAAGCGGGCGAGAGCGGCGGCACCTGGAACGCCGGGCTGGCCACCCTGGACGCCGGCAAGCCCCTGTTCGTCGCCGTTTACGAGGGCATGGAGGCGACCACGCCGGGCAATACCCGGCTGCTGGAGCGCGGCGCCCGCGGTCTCGCCCGCAGCCGCCGGACGGGCCGCGCCAACCTCAAACCCGTCAAGGACGCCGTCGCGGCCACACCTGCCGCTGTCGCCACCGAAGCGCAGCCGGCCCTGCTGTAGGAACAGACCCGGCCGGCGGCGTTCCCGCATCGTGTCGGGAAGGGTCCCGGGTTTCCGCGCGGCCGCCTCCCTTTTCAACCCCCCCTCACCACGGCAGCGCCTCGCCCGTGTAGCTGAAAAAGCCGCCGGAGTCGGCGGGGGTGAGGGTGTTCAGCACCGCCAGCAGGCGCTGCGCCGCCGTGGCCGGGTCCTGGACCGTGAGGCCCTGTTTGGCGAAGGGGGCCGAGAGGGCCGTGTCCACCGTGCCGGGGTGCAGGGCGACGCACAGGGCGTCCGGCCGGCGGCGGTGGAGTTCGTGGGCCGCCGTGCGCACCCCCTGGTTCAGCGCCGCCTTGGACATGCGGTAGGCGTACCAGCCGCCGGAGCGGTTGTCGGCGATGCTGCCCACCTTGGCCGACAATGTGGCGAAGACCGCCCGGCCCTCGCGCGGGAAAAGGGGCAGGAAATGCTTCATCAGAAGCACCGGCCCGGTGGCGTTCACGGCGAAGGCGCGCGCCAGGGCGGCGGGGTCCAGGTGGCGCCAGGTCTTTTCCGGCCGCGCGAAATCGTCGTGCAGCACGCCGGTGGCGTCGATCACCAGCCGCACGGGCCCGCCGGGACCGCCGACGCATTCGGCCGCCGCCTCCACGCTCGCCTCGTCGGTGAGATCGAGGGGCGGCTCCGTGGTGCGGCCCAGGGCCACGACGCGGCCCGCCCCGGCGTCCCGCAGGTGGGCGGCGAAGGCCGTGCCCAGGCCGCCGGTGCCCCCGACGACCACGGCCACGCCGTCACGCGCCCACGCCGCCGTCATCGGTCGATGGTGGCATGCCGGGCGCGCGCCCCGCGTTGCAGCGCCGCCGCGATGAGAGGGTCGATGGCAAGGGCCTCGCGCAGCATGGCGAGGAGCCGCCACTCCTCGTCGCGCGGCGCGCCGTCGGCCTCGGCCACGTCACAGCCCAGGACGTAGGCCGTCTCGCGCAGCCCCTCGGGGACGGACTGGCGCACCTGCTCGATCACCTTTTCCAGGCCCTCCTCCTGTTCCAGGGTCTCCACGCACACCTCCGCCGTGCGCGAGGCGTCCTCGGTGGTGTAACCGCCGAACACCGGCAGGAGGTTCACCATGTCGCCGATGGTGTGCAGTTCGGCGTCGCTCATCTCCGCGTCGGCGGCGGCAACGAGGGTCATGACGTGGACGAGGGCGGCGTGATGGCTGAGCATGGCGGATCGAGGACCTTTCAATCCCGGATAGATCAGGTAGCGGGGTTATAAGGCTAACACCCTTCACGGCGACGGGTCGAGCGGCGCACCCCGTTGACCGGCCCGCCCTTCCGCCCGACACTCCCCGCGCCGGCGCCCGCCACCACGACCGGAGGAAGGCCATGCTCCGTCTGCTCATCCCGGCCCTGTGCCTGGCCGTCGCCGCCTGCGGCGGCGTGGAGGCCCGCCGGGAGGCCGCCCGCACCTTCGCCGACAAGAACGGCCTGGACCGCGTCATGGTGGATACGACCACCTTCCGCCTCACCACCCGGGGCCATGTGCGCGAGCCGGGGGCGCCGCTCCGGGTCTACATCGAGGGCGACGGGCACGCCTGGCTCAACCGGCACACCCCCTCGCCCAATCCGACGCCGGCCAACCCGGTGGGGCTGTACATGGCGGGCGCCGAACCCCGGCCCAACGTCGCCTACATCGCCCGCCCCTGCCAGTACACGCCGCTGGCCCGCGACGACCGCTGCCGCACCGCCTACTGGACGGCCCGCCGCATGGGGCCGGCCGTGGTGCGGGCCATCGACGGCGCCATCGACCGCTGGAAGGGACGCGCCGGGGCCGGGCGGATCACCCTGCACGGCTACTCGGGCGGCGGCGGCATCGCGGCCATCCTGGCCGCCCGGCGCGACGATGTGGCGGCGGTCCGGACGGTGGCGGCCAACCTCGACACCCGGCGCTTCACCCGCCACCACGACGTCACCCCCATGCACGGCTCCCTGAACCCGGCGGACACCGCGGCGAAGGCGTCGCGGGTGCCGCAGCTCCACTTCGTGGGCGGCGCCGACACCATCATCCCGCCCCTGATCGCGGAAAGCTACAGGCGCCGCGCCGGCCGGTCCGCCTGCGTCCGCATCGTCACGGTGCCGGGGATGGACCACCACGGGGCATGGGCCGAACGCTGGCCGCGCCTCCTGCGCCGGCCCCTGCCCGACTGTCCGTAAACGATACGGCCCACCCACACGCAAGCCCGTTCCAAAAGCGTCGGGTATCAGACGGTCACTCCAGGGCGCCCACCGCCTTGTTAAGGCCATCGGGGGACAGGTTGATGCCGGCGGGCTGCCGTGCGCCGCGCGGCACGAAGCGCACCTGAAGCTCGCGGGAGAGCCGCAGGCGCTTGAACCACTTGTCGCCGATGACGGCCTGGGCGCGGCAGCCCTGCTGGGTGCAGGTGGTGAGGGTCAGGCGCTTCACTTCGTAATCGTCGATCTTGAGCCCCACCCCGCCCTGGAGATTGAGGCCCAGGGGAAGCCAGAGCACCATGGCGGGCTTACCCTCGGGCCCCATGTAGCCCACCCGGGCATCCACCAGCCGCCCGGCCTTCCCGCCTTCCTCGGCCTTGGCCTTCTGCACCTGCCGGGCGAAACAGGTGCGGTCCTCGCCCTCGGTGCAGGCGATGGTCCAGTCGTCGTAGGTGGTGCCCGGCTCCACGGCCCCGGCGACGGCCGGGGCCGCGAGGGCGGCGACGGTGACGCCGAGCACGGCGCGCTTGATGCGGTTCATGGCCCATTCCCCCTGCATGTCCGGGTGTCTCGGGCCCCTTGTATAGCACGCCACGCCGACCGGCATCACCCCGGGCCGGCACCCCCGTCGTCCCACACGGGTTCGGCCGGGGCGAAGTTGACATAGCGGTCCACCTGGAGGCGCCGGGCGCCGTAGACCGCCGCCACGCCCAGGGGTCGGAGGGCGTCCGGATCCCCGTTCTCCGCCACCAGGTTGGGATGGTCCAGCAGGGCGCGCAGGGCGGCAAGGTCCAGCGGCGCCGTCCACACCGGCCAGCGGATGGCCTGGGTGCCGTCGGCGCCGACAAGGGTGGCCGTGGTCTGGAGCCGCGTCTGGCCCGGCACCACCGGCAGCAGCGTCAGGCCCAGCGCCGCCAGCCGGTTGGCGCCGGGCACCGTGTAGCCCGTTTCGCTGCTGGGGTCCTCGGCCTGCAGGGCATAGCGCCGGTCCTCCGCCGGGTCCCAGCGGAAGGACCCCTTGGCCACGGGCGGCTGGCCGCGCGCACGTTTCACCCCCTCCGGCTCGTAGCGCCAGCGCATCAGGGCGTCGTCGATCTCATTCGCCGCGTCCGGACGCGCCGCCGCCCCGGCGACGCCGTCCGCCAGGCGTTCCAGGAAATGCTGATGCCCCTGGCCGAACAGGGCGCACAGGGCCGTGGGCGTGACCCGCGTGCCGTCGCGATTGGTGGCGGCGTCCGAGGCCAGGGCCGCCGCCACGGTGGCCGCCGCCCCTTCCCGGCCTTCCGCCCACTTCCGGAAGTCCTTCGGCGTGTGGTTGATGTCGCGGGCGCCGTCGAAATCGAAGGCCGGCGCCCAGGCCGTCAGGCCCTCCACGGCGGCGTGGGCCACCGTGCCCTCGTCCAGATCGGTGTCGGCCGTGAGCACGGGGTGCCACGGCGGCCCCTGCCATGCCACGCGCGGTTGCCAGTCGGGCCGGGCCGTTGCCAGCGTGCGCATGAGCCCGAACAGGGCGAGCACCGCCAGGAGACGATCGGCCCGCAGGCCCGTCAGGGGCAGGCTGGTGGTGCTCATGGCGCTTCCCCGCTGTCCTGGTCTTCCGACACCCGGTGGTCGGCCAGGCGCACCAGGGCTTCCAGCCGCGCCAGGCCCCACGCGCCGTAGCGCCGTCGCAACGCCTCGAACCGCGCCGGCCAGCCGCTGTCCAGGCGCACCACGCCGGGATCGGCCGGTTGTGTGTGGTCGTGGCCGTCCGGATCGCGGAAAACGGTCTGCCCCGCCTCCTCTACGGGCGGGAAAAAGGGCCGGCCGTGGCCGTGATGGGTGCCGATGAGCCACAGCACCAGCTCGCGGTCGTGGGCGTCGGCCAGCGCCGGATGGCCTTGCGCCAACGCCACGGACCACGCCTCGTGCCGCGCGCCCGGGGGCAGGCCCGCGGCCGCATGGGCGGTGTGGCGTTCCGCCCGGGTGGGCGCGCCCGCGCCCTTGGCAATCGGCCGTCCGGCCCTCGCGGCGGCGATCTCGTCGCCCTGGTGCAGGAAGGCCTGGAAGCGCTGCTCGCCCTTGCCCAGATCGTGCAGCCGCCCGGCCAGGGCCACGTCCGCGGCGACGGCCGCCGACAGCCCGGCCTGCTCGGCGAAGCGGCGCGCCATATCCCCCACCCCTTCCAGGTGCGTGTCCAGGGGCACCGGGGCGGCGAAGGTGCCGGCGTCGCTTTCCGTGGCAGGCTCGGCACCCACATCGGCCGGGTCGTCATGGCCCAGCGCGGCCGCTTCCCGGAGCGTCAGCCGCCGCCGCGCCGCCAGGACGAGGCCCGGACCTTTGTCCAGCATCTCGACCCGCACCCCGGTTTTGCGCAGGACACCCGCCTTGCACACCAGTTCCGTGGGCGTGCCTTCCGGTGGATCCGTGGCCAGCCGGTTCACCAGTTCCGCCGGCTCTTCATGCAGCTCGTCCAGCAGCGGCGCCACGGCCGCCCACGCCGCATCGCCCAGCACGGCCGGATGCAGGCGCAGCACCAGGCGCCGGCGCTGGCGCACCAGGGCCGTCTCGGCCACGTCGGCAACGGCTGCCCCCGACCCGGGCGCCCAGCCATAGGCATCGCAGCCGCCCACATCCGCCGGCACCACCACCAGATCGCCCGGCCGCAGGGCGTTCGGGGAGACCCGTTGGGGGTCGCCGTCGTGCCAGCGCCACACCCGCAGGCCGCCCCGGCCGGCCGTTTCCGCCGCCGCGCCGCCTTCCACGTCGGCCATGTCGGCGCCGCCGGGCTGCCGGCGCAGCCACGCCCGCACCGCCGGCAGGGGCACGTTCACCCCCTCCGGCGCCGTGGGCGGCAACAGGCGCAACGCCGCCGCATCCCCTTGGTCTTCGCGCGCATCCTCGGCCCTTGCCTTCTTTTTCTTTTGCTCGTTCTCTTCCTTATGCACGTCGGCGCGCCACACCACGCTCACCTCGGGTGGCGCCGTGTCGGGGCCGTGCAGGAACAGGGGCACGGCGGGATCGGCAGCGGGCGCCGGCCGGGTGGCGGACCATTTGTCGATATAGGCGGGGAACAGCACGGGCGCCTGCTTGCGCGGCGGCAACAGGGGCGCCCGGTCGTCCCCTTCCGGCAGCGGCAAAGCGTCCAGGCCGAAATCCACCACCTTCTTTTTCGCCTGGCCTTTCAACCAGTGCCACGTGGCGGCCACGGCGTTGCCGTAGACGGGATCCACCGCCTTTTTGTAGCGATCCTCGGGCGCGGCGATGATGGCGGCGGGGCTTTGGCCGCGCGCGCCCAGCCGGTCCAGGCGGCCGAACCGCTGGCGCAGGGCATCCAGGGGCGCGGCCTGGGTGACCAGGGCGTCGAAATCGAAATCGGCGCCCACCTCGACGGTCTGCGTCGCCACCACGAACCACGGCGGCCCGCCCTCGCGCGTGCGGCTGTCGGCGAGCAGGGCGGCATCCTCGCCTTCCAAAGCGCGCCGGTCCTCGGGCCGGGCGCGGCCCAGCCGCAGGGTGACGGTGGCCCCGTCCGGGGCTTCCTGGCGCAACGCGTTGAAGATGCGCCGCGCCAGCGCCACCCGGTTCACCACCACGGCCACCACCCGGCCGCTGTCGCGCCCGGCGAGATTCAGGGCCTGATCGCGGAACACCCCGGCGAGCTGGCCGGGCGCGTCGTCGCGCGACGCCCTGGCTTCCACCAGCCGCGCCGGCTTGCGCGCCGCCAGCCGCCGGCGCAGCACGGGATGGGCGTCATCGGTGGCGTCCAGGGTGAAGAGGTTTTCGGTGTCGGCGTCGGGGGTGGCGGTCATGGCCGTGACGCGCGGCGGCCGATCGTCGGGCGCCGCTTCGGCCCGCACGCGCGCCAGGGTGTCGCGGAAGGGCCGCGACAGATGGGCCTCGTCCAGGAGGAACAGGCTGTCGGACCCCAGCAGCCCCGCATGCACGGGCCGCATACCCTCGCCCACGCCGTAGCCCCGGAACAGCAGCCGCGAGCCCGCCTGGTCCACGGTGGAGACGGCCACCACGGGCTGCCCCGGGGTGCGCGCCCAGTCGGGCTCCAGGGGCACGCCGCCGCGCAGCCGCACGGGGCGCAGCGGCCGGTCCCCTTCCGCCAGAAGGCGCAGGCGGTCGGCGGCGTCGCGCAGGATGCCGTCCCGGGCCCCGGCGAGCCGGTCCGCCAGGACACGTGCCCGCTCATACGCGCCATCCACCACCAGCCGCCGGTCCACCACCAGCACCACGCGGCACGGCGCCGCGCGCGCCGGCCCCTTGTCGGCTTCAAGCGCCAGATGGAACACGGCGACGTCGAGGGCCGCCGTCTTGCCGCAGCCGGTGGGCAGGGCCAGGTCGTCGGGCCAGCCGTCGCCGGCGCACACCCGCTCGGCCAGCCGTTCCTGCCACGGGAACGGATCGACGCCCCGGGCGGCGCGGAAGAAGGCGGGGAAGTCGGCGGCCTTCATGATTCCGTCCCGTCGGCCGGCAGGCACAGCCCCAGCCCCCGGAAGCGCCCGGCGCCCAGCACCACGGGCCCCGTCACCGGGGCGGCGAAGGTGATGACGGCGTGGCGCAGGGGCCGGCGCTTGTCGGGCGTGATGTCGGCAAGGTCCATGTCGAAGCCCGCCGGGCCGCCGCGCACGGGCGCCTGGCGGTCGGCGGCCACGTGCAGCGGCGCCGGCAGGCCGATGTTCTCGCACGCCCGCGCCACCGTGTCGCCCAGGGTCTGGCCGGGCTTGTTCTTGGGATGGCGGTCCAGGAGCATGGGGGTGACGGTGGCCCAGCGACGGGCGCGCGCCGTGTAGCGATGGGCGCGCAGGCTGGCGCGGTCGGGCCGTGCCCCGGCGCGTTGCAGCCGCCACACCCCCAGCCCGCCCAGCTTGAGGGGAAAGGTGCCCTGGTCGTCCATCAGGTTGGCCAGGGCCTGGACCAGCGCCCGGCGCGCCGGATGGGCGCGTTCGCTTTCCACGGCGCGCGGCAGGGCCAGGGCCACGCCCATGAGCCGGCCGCGCGACCAGGTCCAGCCCACGTCCGCCAGGGGCAGGAAGGTGAGGTGCGGATCGGCGGCCGGTTTGCCGTCGGTGTCGTGGCCGCTGAGTTCCGGCGGCGGCGGGTCGGGCGCCTTGGCCATGAGGGCCTTGCGCAGCACCCGCGCGACGCGCGGGAAGGCCGCCAGGGCGGGCGGCTCGCTGCCGCCGGCGTCCTGGAACACCCACCAGTCGGCGCCGAAGACGCTTGCCGGGGTGACGTCCCCTTCCCCCTCCGCCGGCGGCGCATAGGCGGTGACGGGCGCCGTGGGCGGGCGGAACGGCGGGCCGTCGGGGGTCTGGTCCTGCCAGCCCTGTTCCAGGCTGTCGAGGCGGCCCGGTTCGGGCACGCGCAGATAGCGCCCGCCGCCGGCGCGCGGCTGCCAGGCGGGCGGCGCGTCGTCGGGGAGGGTCCCGCCCACTTCCGCGCGCACCAGGGACGAGGAATGGCCCACGCTCACCACGTCGGCGGCCAGCCGCGCCAGGGCGGCGCGCCGCTCGGGGGCGGCGCCGGCGCCGGGCCAGGCGAACAGGACGCGCGGATCGTCGGGCACCACGGCGGGAAAGCGGCGCGGCTGGCGGTTCCTGCGCAGCATGGGCAGCACCGCCAGGGCGCGGTCCAGGGATTTGCCCGTGGGCGGCGGGCTGCCGGCCCTGCCGCGCACCCGCATATCGTTGGGCGGAACGTAATGCGGCGCCGGGTCGCGCGCCGGGGCCTCGGCCACGGCGTGGACCACCGGCGCCCCCTGGTCCGCCAGCCAGCGCAGGGCGTCGGCCTCGTCCTCGGCCTTGCCGCGCGCCGCCCAGGCGTCCACCAGGGCGGAGAAGACCCGGTCGGGATGCGGCGGCCATTCCGGCGCGGCGCGGTCCCAGGTGTTGGTGGCCACGGCGACGCCGCGCAGGTATTCCACCTCCAGGACCAGCATCAGCCGTCCCCGGGCTCCGCCTGCCCGGCCAGGGCCTTGTCGCGGCTCTTGCGCACCAGCTCCACCAGCCGGTCCTCGGGCGTCAGGCGCACGGGGTTGGGCGACCAGGCGAAGCCGGCGCGGCGCGCCTCGGCCACGGCGTCGTCGTAGAGGGTGCGGGCGCTGTCGGCGTCCAGGTCCAGGGGCTCCACGCTGCCGTCGCGGCGCACCAGCTCGAAGGTTCCCGGTTCCTCGGGCACCAGGTCGCAGCGCGAGCGCAGGGCGTAGCCGGCGCGGTCCTGGCGCGTCAGGGCCAGGAGCCCCATGGCGGCGAGCACGGCGCGGCCGGCGCGGTCGCGCTCGGCGGTGTGGGCGCCGTCGTTGTCGGGAAAGCGCAGGCGGCGCAGGCCGGCCAGCGTCAGCACGGCAGAATGGCGCGCGTGGTCCAGGGTCACGCCCCTGGGCTCCACGGAGGGCATGACGTTGGAGTGGTTGATCTCCGACGGCCGCACCTGTCTGGGGTTCTTGGTGTCGAGGTCCTTGGGATCGAGGGCCCAGTTGCGGTTTTCGTCCACGTAGACGGTGACGTCGCGGCTGGTGCCCAGGGGATCGAGGCGCGAGCCCACGGTCTGCCCCTGGGCAGCGTCGATGCCGACGATCTCGGAGGTGATACAGCGCGGGAACTTGGCGCCCAGGCCGCCGCCCTCGCCCGTGGAATTCCAGGCGCCGAAAAGCAGCGCGGCGGGCGCGTTTTCCAGCATGGTGGTGGCGCGGTCGGTGCGCGCCTGTTTCAGGGCCTTGCCCAGGGCGCTGTCGCCGAAGGGCGTGCCTTCATGGCGGCTGTCGCGGATGATGGCATCGAAGACGCGATGGGGCGCCTCCATGGCGCTGATGCGGCCAAGGTCGGCGATGTCCGTTCCGGCGAAATCCACCTCCAGCATGGGAAGCGCCAGCCCGTCCTCGCGCACGGCGCTCACCAGCACCTCTTCCAGGCGATTGGCCTGGGATGCCACGCTGTCCAAAAGGACACAGTCCTTCAGTTCGCCGTCCACGCGCCGCTGTTCGTAGACGTGGCGGGGCGGCTTGCCCGACTGGTCCGGCGGATAGGTGGGCGGCAGGATCTTGTCGCCCGGCCCGCCGGCCGGCTGCAACCGCCGGGTGCGACGGATGGCGGCCTCGTCCAAGGCGGCCGTGAGATCGTTCAGGGAAAAGGGCATAACGCAGCCTCCGGAACGCTCAACGCGTAAAGATTGGCAAGACGGTGCAGCCTGCAAGACGCATCGTCAATATGGATTCACGTCGAATTAAGGGTGGCCGCGCACGATACGGGTATGGTCGAGGAGGTCCCGGAGACCCAACCCGCCCAGCCGGAACTCCCGCTGGCCTATCCCGCCAGCGGGGACGTTCCCCTTCTGCCCGCCCGCATGATCAATGAATTCGCCTACTGCCCGCGCCTTGCCTATCTGGAATGGGTGCAGGGGGAATGGGCCGACAATGCCGAGACGGCCGAGGGCCGCCACGCCCACCGGACAACGGAAAGTGCCGAGAGCAGCCTTCCGCAGGAGGGCGAAGGGGAAGACGAAGCCACGATCCACGCCCAGTCGGTGACGCTGGCGTCGGAGACCCTTGGCATCATCGGGCGGCTGGACCTGGTGGAAGGCCGGGGCGATGTCGTCTCGCCCGTGGACTACAAGCGCGGCAAGCGCCCGCATGTGGAAAAACACGCCCATTCGCCGGAGCGGGTCCAGATCGGCGCCCAGATCCTGCTTCTGCGGGAGCACGGGTACAGCGTGGACGAGGGCGTACTGTACTTCGCGGCCAGCCGGGAACGGGTGCGGGTGGTGTTCGACGACACCCTGGCGCGGGAAACGCACGGGGCCGTTCACGGCCTGCGGCTCATGGCGGCGAGCGGGCACATCCCGCCGCCGCTCACGGACAGCCCGAAATGCGTGCGGTGTTCGCTCAACGCCATCTGCCTGCCGGACGAAGTGGGCTGGCTGCGTGGCGACGGCACCAGCACGCCCAGGCCCCTGGCGGCCACGCGACCCGAGGCCCTGCCTCTGATCGTCCAGGCGAACGGCGCCAAAATCGGCAAATCCGGCGAGACGCTGAGGATCACCGAGCGCGACGACGACGGCGAGGCGGAGAGCGGCACCACGGCCCGTCTTCCCGACATTTCCCAGGTGGTGTTGCTGGGCAACATTTCGGTCACCACGCCGGCCCTGCACGAGCTTATGCGGCGGGAAATTCCCGTTTCGTGGCATTCCTATGGCGGCTGGTTCCTGGGTCACAGCGTTTCCACCGGCCACAAGAACGTGGAAGTGCGCACGGCGCAGTACCGCGCCAGCTTCGATGAAGGATTCTGCCTTCGTTTTGCCCGGGGGCTGGTGGCGGCGAAGATCGCCAACGCCCGCACCCTGGTCCGCCGCAACGCCCGCAACGACGCCCGGCCGGACGAGGCGCTCGACGGGCTGCGCCGCGACCGCCAGGCGGCCGAGAAGGCGACGAGCCTGTCCGAGCTTCTGGGCGTCGAGGGCACGGCGGCGGCGCGGGCGTTCGGGGCCTGGCCGGAGTTGTTGCGCCCGCCGGAGGGGGCGACGCCCGCCTTCGATCCGGCGAAGCGCAGCCGCCGCCCGCCCGCCGACCCGGTGAACGCCCTGTTGTCGTTTCTTTATGCCCTGTTGGTCCGGGTGTGGACGGTCCAGCTCACGGCGGCGGGGTTCGACGCCTATCGCGGCTTCTACCACCAGCCGCGTTACGGCCGTCCGGCGCTCGCCCTCGACATGATGGAGCCCTACCGCCCCCTTCTGGCCGATTCCGTGGCCTTGCAGGTCATCAACAAGGGGGAGGTGAAGGCGGGGGATTTCGTGGAAGGCGGCCCCGGCGTGGCCTTGCGGCCCCGGGCGCGCAAGGCGGTGGTGGCGGCTTTCGAGCGGCGGCTGGGGACGGAGGTGACCCATCCCGTTTTCGGGTATCGGCTGGGCTATCGCCGCCTTCTGGAGGTCCAGGCGCGACTTCTCGGGCGGCATCTGGCGGGCGAGGTGAAGGACTATCCCCATGTCGTCCCGCGTTGAGGGCGGTTTGTTGGAAAAGGGGCAGCCATGGCAGCGGACGAGCATCTTTTCATCGTGGCCTACGACATCGCCAGCCAGAAACGGTGGCGGCGGCTGTTCCGGGTGATGCACGGCTACGGCGCGTGGCTCCAGCTTTCGGTGTTCCAGTGCCGCATGAGCCGGCGGCGGCTGGCGGAGCTGAAGACGGCGTGCGCCGAGGTGATCAACCACGACCAGGACCATGTGCTGATCCTGGACCTGGGCCCGGCGGACACGGTGAAGCCCAGGGTGGAGAGCCTGGGCAAGTCGTTCGAGCCGGTGGCGCGCGAGCCCATCATCGTGTAGGGTCATGATCGGTTGCCGCTTGGGGGCCGGCATCCGCCGCGCTTATGCGAGCGCGGCAGTGCCGGCGGAATCCCGGGGGGCGCTCGAATCGCTCTTTGTCCTTGTTTATAAAGGATTTTTTGGATCGGCCATGGGGCCGAAAGGGGGCGATTTTTGTTAACAGGGCGGAATGAGCGAGGGGCGCTCGAATCCTATCTTGCAAGCCCCTGAATTTTCCGCCAAAAATAGGGGTGCCGTATCCGGGGCCTCAGCGCCCCGGCCTCGTTGAAGCTTGAGCCCGGCGACATAGTCCTCGATGATCTTCTGGATAGTATCCGGGGCCTCAGCGCCCCGGCCTCGTTGAAGCATGGACTTGTGCAGCCGAGGCAGGCACTGGGGCATCGAGGTATCCGGGGCCTCAGCGCCCCGGCCTCGTTGAAGCGCCGGACGGCCGCCCTTCGCCTTGGAGAAGTGCTTGGTATCCGGGGCCTCAGCGCCCCGGCCTCGTTGAAGCCGGATGAGCGAGCAAACGAAAGGCAAGCCGCACAGCCAGGTATCCGGGGCCTCAGCGCCCCGGCCTCGTTGAAGCGCCTTGGTGACCGCGTCATAGTAGGCTTGCGCGGCCGCGTATCCGGGGCCTCAGCGCCCCGGCCTCGTTGAAGCGCTTTGTCGTGCCGCTGCGCCGCATCCGCTGTGTCCAGTATCCGGGGCCTCAGCGCCCCGGCCTCGTTGAAGCTTTCCTGGAGAAATGGGCCGGCGACATACCATTCACCGGTATCCGGGGCCTCAGCGCCCCGGCCTCGTTGAAGCCACGCGGCGGCGAAGTTCTCGGCGAACCCCGTGCGCGGCTGGTATCCGGGGCCTCAGCGCCCCGGCCTCGTTGAAGCCCCACGCAGCCGGCGTCCACTACCGCACTGTCGCGGACTGGTATCCGGGGCCTCAGCGCCCCGGCCTCGTTGAAGCTT
>CAJXLG010000059.1 GCA_913055885.1 uncultured Rhodospirillales bacterium | reverse complement strand
GGTACAAGCTTTTGGCGATCTTGTTTCTGGTCGCGGCTGACAGTTTGGCACCGAACCAGTCCATTTCATCAAGATAGCGCTTGATGGTTTCGAGTCGGGCTTTGCGGCCCTTATCGAGCCACGCTTCCCGATCCACCAAAGCGTGCCGTTCCTTTGCACCGGTGACCAGGACCTTGACGCCATGGCCCATGGCATAAAACCGGGGCTTTCCCTCCAAAAGCCGCTCATAGGCGGGTCCTGCTGCCGCCAGTGTTTGCGGCTTGGCGTACACGGTGTAAAACCGGGCCTCGCTGCGGGTCGGTGCTTTGTTAAGAGCGGGATCGGTTATCAAAACGCTGCCCACTTCTCTGTAATTATCTTGCCATACGTCAGGATCATAGAAAAGAAATTGCCAACTGTGTCCAGCATCAGTTGTCACAATGACGTCTATTTTTTCGCTATCCAGGTAAGCGCGGCGGTCTTCAATGGGGTAGGGTTTCCAACGGAATTTCTCCATTTTATCGTTTCGGTAGAACGCGATGAATTCGGAAAGTGACATGGCACCCCGGTTTTTGCGGTGGTATTCCAAAACCGCCCCGAGAGTGCTTGCATCCAGGCGATCATAAAGATACGGGTATGCATTCCCGCCCAACAGGGTTTTGGCATTCTTGGGCGCAAGATTCGTAAGGCTTCCCCGGACGGTCGTGTAAACACGGTTGGGGTTTGTGAGGTTCCACGGTGTGGGATCGAAATATTTGCGGATCTGGGCAGAGTGGAGGCCCATGGTCACGGCCGCTAAAGTAACAAAAACGGCCGCGATCCAGCGGGTTTTCCGTGAAATCGTGGCGCCCGCGCGATCGTCCGCCCGGTGTGCCAGGAAACGGGCGGAACCATGCGCCAGGAAACTGGCCACTCCCTGGAAAACGGCGACATAACCAAACGCGGCGACCGGGAAAAGGACGAAAATGAAGTCCACCGCATAACGAGGCACCTGGTAATGGGCAAAAACATGATACCAAGTGACGTAAACGGCCACGTTGGCCAGGACGAAAAGGGTCGCTTTGGCGGCGTTCTTGGTTCCAGGATCAGTGTCTCTGACAAACCACGGCTTTACAAGGAGCCGAAAGATGCTGATCAGGGTAGCCAGAATCAGTCCTGCCAGGAGGAGTTTTCCACCTTCCCAGGTCAGAAGGAAATCATAAAAGTCCCAGATATCGTTATGCATGAGTTCATTATAGTTCTCTCCACGCAACACCGCCGCCAGGAAGCTGCGGATGAGCTGAGGGCCCTGAAGGGCGAACCATCCCCCCATGGCGGTCAACCACCCAAGCGCCAGCGCGACGATATCGGCCCATGCGGCGGACCGTTTGCGGTAAACGGCGACGACCGCGGTGGCGATAAGGTATAACTGGGCGTAAAAGCCGAACCAGTGACTGGCCAGCGCCAAAACCACGAAAAAGCCTGTAAAGAAAAGTACTAGTTTTTCAATTGAGTTTTTAAATACACCAAAACAATAAAAACCGAACGTGGCGATGGCCGCCGAAAAAAAGACACCCATCGTCAAGTCAGGCCGTACAGCCTGGGTCCCATGGTAGAAGCCGTACCATGCGGCGGCCAGGATCGGCACGAGGATGGCCGTTTGCCGACCATACACGCGCCAGGTGAGAAGGGTAGCGATGATCACGGCCGTGGCCCCAAGCGCGGTGGCGGCAACGTGGGTTTGCCATACGCCAAAGCCGAAAGCCTGCACCCAGAAACTCGCGATAAGGTAATGAAGAGGGGGATGGGTGGCCAGAACATCCACACCCGGCAAAAGCAGATCCGGCCGGACCAACGGGTAGTTAAGCTCGCCCGTTTTCGCATGTTCAATAATGATATTAGTCAGAATGGCCGTTTCGCCATCAAACAGGGTTTGGCTCATGAGAGCCACAAAGGCGCATATCAAGAAAACGGCTACAGATATAATTATAAGAACATACTCAACAAACGGTAAAATTTTGCCGAACGGTGTGTTGTAATAACTCGTAGAGTGGGGGTTGTTCATGGTGGCCTCGGCGACTTCTTTCAGAAAAAAAAGGACGAGGGAAGAGGACAAGCGGGGTCGGGGACTTTCCTGGAAGACGTAGATTGCACGGGCCATGATGGGGTGTCAAGTCTGGTCAATGCTCTAAAAAGGGATTGAGGAAGGGCTCAAACAGATGCCGTTTGGACTTGTCCCGCTCTGGCGGACGGTCATGGGATGGCGATTGGGGCCGCTTCGGCCACGACGCGGTCGGCCACGGCCCAGGGGGCGTCGGCGTCCACGACGGGGATCGTCACCGGTGCCTCGGCGCCGGGCGCCGCCAGGGCGCGAAACGCGCCTGGATCGGCGGCGGCCAGGGGCGGCTCGCCGGCGGCCGGACGCCACGCCTCCAGGCGCGGCACGGCGGCGCCCTTGAAGCCTTCCAGGAGGACCAGGTCAACGGCGCCCAGGCGGGCCAACAGGTCCGTGAGCGCGGGTTCGGCGTCCGGTGTTTCCTGAATGTGGACGGTCCGGCCCGGCGTTGCCAGCACCGTTTCGGCCGCGCCCGCCTCCCGGTGCAGCCGGCTGTCCTTGCCGGGCGGATCGGGGTCCACGGTGTGGTGGCTGTGCTTCAGCGTGGCGACACGGAAGCCGCGCGCCTTGAGGCAGGGCAGGAGGCGCACGACGAGCCGGGTCTTGCCGCCGCCGCTGCGGCCGGCGATGGCGAGAAGCCGCGGCGGCGGGGGCCTGTCCACCGCTACCGCCTAGCTGCCGGAGCGCCGGGCGCCTTTGCGCGTGCCCGCCGAGTGGCGGGCCGCCTCGCGCCCCTTGCGGGCCAGGCTCATGGGCAGGGGCTCGGCCTTGTCCCCGAACCATTCCATCTGCCCGCCCTTGCGGCGCGGCTTGCTGCCGCCCGGGACGTCGGACGGCTGCACGTGGGCGGCCGCCGGCTCGGGTTCCGGTGTCGGCTCGGCTTCGGGTTCGGGCTGGCGTTCCGGCGCGGGGCGTGCCGGCGGCTCCGGTGCCGCCGCGGCGGGCCCGATGGTTTCCGGCATGGGCTCCGGCCCGGGGGCTGGGGCCGCCGGCGTCGGCTCGGGTTGCACGTGCTGCGGCTCAGGCTGTTCTACCGCCACCGCGGGGGCCGTCGGCGCGGCCGCCGCCGCCCGGGCGGCCTGGGCCCGCGCGTTGAGGATCTCGCGCTCGTGATGGGTGACGCCCAGCATCAGGAGGGCTTCACGGTACTCCGGCTGATGTACCGAAACCCGCCGGTACAGACGTTCGGCCCGGTCCAGATGGCCGTGTCGGTGGTGCGCCAGCGCCAGGAGCATGGCCATCCGCGGGACAAGGGGCGTTTTGACGATCCGCAGGGCGGGCCTCCTCTTTCCCGGCCGGTGGAATCATCCCCGATGGTAGCCTCTGGTGACGCCCGCTGCAAGGGCCCGTTGGGGCGGGTGTCGTAAACACATGGAGTGTCCGGCGTAGGGAGCACACGATCTGTCCGATTCTGGAACTGGTCCAAGGGGACAGGCGATGGCTCTCACGCTCCGAACCGGGTTCCCCGTGTCCGGCGCCAGTGAGCCCCTCCACTTCCATATCCATGAGCCGCTGGGCGGCGAGCCGATCAGCTCGCGCAGGAAATCACCATCAGCGGCTTTTTCAATGGCGCTGTGAAGGTCCATCCTGGGCTTGGTCATCGTGGCTGTCTCCTCTCGGCTGGTTGGGTTGCTCTCCCGACCTTAACGGAGACATCCGATGGCCGCCGTGCCCGCGGGCGCGGCGGCATACCTCTTACACCACACCCAAGGACGCGGGCCCGCAAGCGCTCCGGATGGTCCAACGGGTTCGCCGGATCCGTCCTCGGTCAAATGGGATAGCCCTGGCCCCGGCCGGCCGGGCGATAGAAAACCGCCCGCCCGTCTGCTATAGTAAAAGCAGGAGATACAACAGCAGGCGCGGACCGTCCGCGCCACCGGTGAAGGAGGAAGCCGTCATGACCGTGTCCCCGCAACAGGCCATCCGGGCCATGGTGGTTGCCGCCGAGCGGCACGAGGAGGGTGCCCACTACCTTCCCGAAAAGCCTGTGGTGACCCTGTCGCGGGATCACGGCGCGGGCGGTGACGCCATCGCCGCCATGCTGGCGGAACGGCTTGACGTCCCGGTCTACGACCACGTGATCCTGCACAAGATCGCCGAGCGGCTGGATGCCGAGCCCGCCGCCGTGAAACAGCTCGACGAGAGCCTGGGCCGCGGCCGCGACATGTGGCTGTACCGGCTCATCTCCGGGCGCAGTCTCCAGCGCGAGGAATACCTGCGCCACCTCGTGGACATCATCTACGGCCTGAGCCGCGTGGGCGGCATCGTGGTGGGCCGGGGCGGTCACGTCATCCTGGCGGAGCGCCCGGCGCTGCGGGTGCGCATCGCCGGCAGCCCTTCGGAATGCGCCAAGCGCGTGGCGGAAAGCGAAAACGTCAGCCATGCCCAGGCCCTGGCGCGGGTGAAGGAAGTGAACCACAACCGCGGCAAGTTCGTCTGGGACCACTTTCGGTCGCGCCTGAACGATCCCAGCCAGTTCGATATCACCGTCAACACCGACCGGCTGACGGACTTCAACGCCCTGGTCACCTACCTGACGGAGCTGGCCGGCGCGGTACAGAAGGGCCAGGTCCTGTAGGCCGAGTCGCGGCGGCCGGCCTGGAAACGGGCGGCAAGGCTTCCCGCGTTGCCGGCGATACCGGCAAGAGGTCCCGGATATCGGGGCCGGGTGGAATCATGGTCAGGGTTTTCTTGATCGTCCTTGCCATTGGTGGTCTGGTCCTTGGGATCGGCGTCGCCTTCTGGTGGCTCAGCGCCGTGCGGCACCGCCAGCCGACGCGCACCGGGATGGCGGGTGGTGGCGGCCGCGGCAACCGGGCCGTCGCCCGGCGCGAGGGCGCGTCGCCGACGCGGGATGCCGGGACGGCGGCCGACGCCGACGGGGATGAGGATGACGCGGGGCTGCTGGACCTGCAGAACGTGGAAGGCCGAATGCAGCGGTCGCGGGTGCGCAAGGTGGGGCAGGTGGTGAACCAGCACCCGGAAGAGGCGGCCTCGGTCCTCAAGCGCTGGCTGCACGAGGGCGATCGAACGGAGTAGGAGGCGCATGCAGGCGCGGCCCCCAGGCACCAGGGAAGCCGGCCGGCCGCGCGGCGACGCGGCGGACCCCGGCTGCGTCCGGCTCCACGAAAGCGGCGTACTGGCGGCGCGGGCGCGGCGCGGCCCGCGGGTGCGTCACCTGGTGCTGCCCGACGATGCCGCCGGCACGGCCGACAACATCATGGGCCAGGACCGGCCGTGCCACCGCGCCGACGAACGGCCGGAGATCGATCGCCGACCCACGGAGCTGGCGTGCGCCGGGGCCGTGACGGCCGCGCGCCGGGCCGGGCTGCACCGACTCGACGGCCCGGGCCGCATTTTCTGACCATCCCGGAACAAGCGCCGCGCGACGCTGGGGGGAACATCATGCTGGGCGCCATTGCCGGTGACATCATCGGCGCGCCGTACGAGGGCGCTCCCATCAAGACCAAGGATTTTCCGCTGTTCGCCGAGGGGGCGGGGTTCACCGACGACAGCGTGTGCACGGTGGCGGTGGCCGACGCCCTGATGAACAACCGGGGCTTTGCCGAGGCCCTGCGGGCCTGGGGGCGCGCCCATCCCGACGCCGGATTCGGCGGCATGTTCAGCCGCTGGCTCATGCGGGACGACGCCGGTCCCTACGGAAGCTGGGGCAACGGCGCCGCCATGCGCGTCAGCCCCATCGCCCCGGTGGCCGCCGACGAGGCCGACGCCCTCGATCTGGCGGCGCGCGCCGCGGCGGTGAGCCATGACCATCCCAGCGCGGTGACGGCGGCCCAGGCCGTGGTGCTCACCATGTGGCTGGCGCGCCACGGCATGGACCGCGCCGCCCTGCGCCAGACGGTGGCCGACCGTTTCGACTATGACCTGTCGCCCGATGTGGACGCCATCCGGCCGGACTACGGGTTCGACGTCTCCGCCGCCGGTACCGTGCCGCCCGCCCTGGTGTGCGCCCTGGAAGCCCGCGATTACGAGGACGCCGTGCGCAACGCCGTGTCCCTCGGCGGCGATGCGGATACCCTGGCCTGCATCACCGGGGGCGTGGCGGAGGTGCTGTACGGCCTGCCCGAGGCCGTGGGCGAGACGGCGCGCGGCCGCCTGACGGACGACCTGTGCGCCGTGGTGGACCGTTTCTATTCGGCCGGGTCGGCCGGCGCCTGAACGGCACAGGCGAAACGAGTCTTGCGCACCAGACCCCGACCGTTTAGAGTCCGTAAAAGTAAGGGTATGACCGTGCGGGTCACCTTACGGCCACGGGTCCAGAACGGATCCCGGAAAAAGAAGGAGGTGCGCCATGGACGCAGCTGCCGCCGCGGGCATGCAGAATGCCCAGATGCAGACGTCGGTCCAGCAGGCCGCCATCCAGAACGAGCAGCGTCATGAGGCGCAGCTCACCCAGATGGTGAGCGAGAGTACCAACAGCGCCGAACAGAACCTGCAGTCGGGTGGCGAGCAGGACACCAGCACCGTGCCCTCCACGGCGGAAGCCGAGGGCCGCGGGACGCAGGTGGATACCACCGTCTGATCGCACGGGCCCCAGGCCCGGGCATTGTGCAGCGACCCGGCGCCATGCCGGGCCGACGAGGCATGCGAATCGAACGCCGTCCCCTGGAGCCGTCGGGGGACGGCGTTCGTGTTTCCGGCCCCGGGCGCCACCGCGGTTGCCACGGCCGTCCGTACACCGCACAATAAGCGCATGCATGGCGTGGAACGCACCGCCGGTCCCAGGGTGCTTACCGTACCCGAGGGGGACGACCGCGAGCGGCTGGTCTGCCCCGATTGCGGCTACGTCGCCTACGAAAACCCCAAGGTGATCGTGGGCGCGGTATGCGTGTGGGACGACCGTTTCCTGCTGTGCCGGCGCGCCATCGAGCCGCGCCGGGGCTACTGGACCTTCCCCGCCGGCTACATGGAGCTGGAGGAGACCACGGAGGCGGGCGCGGCGCGCGAGGCCTGGGAGGAGGCGAGTGCCAGCGTCACCATCGGCCCCCTGGTTGCCGTCTACAACCTTCCGCGAATCAGCCAGGTGCATCTCATCTACCGCGCCACCATGAACCATGCCCACCACGCACCGGGCGCGGAGAGCCTGGAAACGGACCTGTTCCGCTGGGACGAGATCCCCTGGGATGCTTTGGCCTATCACACCATCCGCTGGTCCCTGATGCACTGCGCCGGCCTGGCCGGGGCGACGGACTTCGCGCCGCGCGGTGTGCCCGAGACCGGCGACAGCCTCGTGGAGTGACGCCATGCGCCGGGTGGCGGTCCTGATGGTCCTGGCGCTGATGGCCCTGGCCGGGCCGCGCGCCGCTGTCCCCGCCCAGCCGGCTGCCCCCGCGGCGCCCGTCATCGCCGTCGAGGGCCCCATCGGGCCGGCCACCGGCGACTACGTCGTGGGGGCCCTGCAACGCGCCGAACAGCGGGACGCGCCCTTCGTCATCCTGCGCCTCGACACCCCGGGCGGCCTGGTGGCGGTGACGCGGCGCATGGTGAACGCCATCCTGCAGAGCCGGGTGCCGGTTGTCGGCTGGGTGGGCCCGCATGGGGCGCACGCTGCCAGCGCCGGCACCTACCTGCTCTACGCCACCCACATCGCCGGCATGGCCCCGGGCACCAACCTGGGCGCCGCCACGCCCATCCGCATGGGCGGCGCGCCCGGCGGCGGCGACGGCGGGGACGACGGCGGGCAGGACGGCAAGGACACGAGCACGGCCGGCAGGAAGGCCGTCAACGATGCCGCCGCGTGGCTGCGCAGCCTGGCCCAGATGCGCGGGCGCAACGCCGAGTGGGCGGAAAAGGCGGTGCGCGAGGCGGCCACCCTGACGGCCCGGGAGGCCGTGGAAAAGAACGTCGCCGGCTTCGTCGCCCCCACCCTGCCCGACGTGGTGGCGGCCGTGGACGGCCGCGACGTGACCCTGGCGGGCGGCCGCACGGTGATCCTCGAAGCGGAAGGCGTGCGCGCCCGGCCGGCGGAGCCCAGCGTGCGTACCCGCTTCCTGCAGACCATAACCAACCCCAAGGTGGCCTTCATCCTCATGCTGGTGGGGGTCTACGGCCTGATCTTCGAGTTCGCCAACCCGGGCGCCGTGGTGCCCGGGGTGCTGGGGGGCATCGCCCTGCTCCTGGGGCTCTACGCCATGAGTGTCCTGCCCGTGAACGCCGCCGGGCTGGGGCTCGTGGGGCTGGGGCTGGCCTTCATGGTGGGCGAGGCCTTCGCGCCCTCCTTCGGGGCGCTGGGCCTGGGCGGGGTGGCCGCCTTCGCCCTGGGGGCGACCATGCTGTACCGCTCCGACGTGCCCGGCTTCGCCCTGGGGTGGCCGCTCATCGCCGGCAGTACGGCGGTGACGGCGGGGGTCATGGCGCTTGTCCTGGTCTTTGCCGTGCGCGCCCACCGCCGTCCCGTGCGCACGGGGCAGGAGGGCCTCACCGGCGCCACGGGCAGCGTGGTTGGCTGGCAGGAGGGGGCGGGCCACGTGCACGTCCACGGGGAACTGTGGCGGGCCACCGGCCCCGCCGACCTGCACCCCGGCGACACGGTGGCCGTCACCGGGCTCGACGGCCTGACGCTGCACGTCGTGCGGGACGACGCCGCGTCCGCGCGTTCCGGGGAAGGCGAGGGGGGATGACGCGGTGTTCGGGGATGGAATTGACGGAAAAAAGGGGCGGGGAAACGCGCGGATGGTGGGTGCGCCCCTGGGGGCGCACCACCACGACACCGCCACGACAGGAGGGCAAGGGGGGAGGAAAACCCTCCTGTTGTCAGCCGGCCCACCGCAGCCCGCTGAAGGCCGACAGCAGGCCGCCCCAGCGGTTGCTGTGCGCGCCCCTGCGCCGCGCGGTCCGGCCCTTGCGGCGGGGCCGCTCGATCCGGCAACTGGCGCACACGGTGTGATCACCGGGGACCATGGCATGGAAGTGATGGGGCCGCCCGCAGCTCGGGCAGGTGTGGATGGCCACCCCCGCCGGGACCCTGGCGACGGCCTCGCTGGAAACTTGACGACCGTACCGCATTGGCGCACCTGTTCGCGAAAGAGGTTGATGACGCGTTGTGGCGGGTCCCCTCCATGGTAACCGGGAGGTTTCCCGCCGTGTTGATGGTGCCTGTGTAGCACGTGGTCTCCGGCCGACGCTCACGCCACAGCGACACAGTTTGATTGATCCGCGTCATGTACGAACAATTCGGTCCGAATGCCCGCTGTGGCGGGCGTTGCGGGCCTTCCGGGGGAGGGCGGGCGGCCCGCCCGCCGGCGACGTGACAACGCAAAGTGGCAAAGCCCCGGACCGTCGGCGCCCGCTCCTTCACAGCCGGCGGCAAGCCCCCTCAACCCGGATTTTGCACGGAGTCGACGGCTGTGCGCCGGTGGTCAACAAACGCAGCAGATACGGGTCGCCGCGCTTAAGGATGACGCCCCTTGACGGGCGTTTGAGAGGGGGGGGCCGGCGGAGCATGGTGGCCGCGCGCGGGCGATCGTTGCGGCGGCCCGCCCCGTGTGGCAGGGTGACGCCATGCTTACCCCGCTGAAGATCCTCTTCACCCTGGCCGTGATCGGCGCCGTCCTTTACGGCTACCGCGTCCTGGAGCGGGCCGGGAAGGAGCGCGGCCGCCGCGTGGGGGCGGAGGCGCGCCGGCGCACGCCGCGCCAGGGCGGCGGCGGGCATGCCGCTCCGTCGCAGGCCGCGCCCGCCGCCGGCGACGATGCGGCCGTGGCGGACCTGGAGCCCTGCGCCACGTGCGGCGCCTACGTGGTGGCGGATCAGCAACGCAACTGCGGCCGCGCCGGCTGCCCCTACCCGGGCTGACAAGGCCGGCGCCGTTTTCCCGGGCCGCCGGTGCTACATGTTCATGATGCGGATGATGGTCGGGCCCAGGATGATGACGAACAGGCCCGGCAGGAAGAAGACGATCATGGGCACCGTGAGCTGGGCGGGCAGGGCGGCGGCCTTCTTCTCCGCGACGGACATGCGGGCGTCGCGGTTTTCCTGGGACAGAACGCGCAGGCTCACCGACACGGGCGTGCCGTAGCGCTCCGCCTGGATGAGGTTCGTCGCCAGGGACTTGGTGGCGTGAATGCCGGTGCGCTGGGCCAGGTTGTCATAGGCCTGGTGGCGCTCGCCCAGGAAGGCCAGCTCGGCCTGGGTGAGGCCGAATTCCTCGGCGATCTCGGGGGCGCTTTCGGCGATCTCGTGGGCCACGCGCTTGAAGGCGGCCTCGATGGACAAGCCCGCTTCCACGCAGATGACGAGCAGGTCCAGGGCGTCCGGGAAGTACTTGTTGAGGGCGGTCTGGCGCTTCTGGATCATGTTGGACAGCAGGATGGTGGGCAGGTAGTAGCCCGCGCCGGCGGCGAGCGCCAGGGCGATGAGCTGCATGATCATCGACCACTCGGGCTGGATGAGGGAGTAGATGAAAAGGGCCGCCACGGCCGTCGTCACCAGGGGGGTGCACACCCGGAAGAAGATGTAGGTCACGGCGGCGCCCTGGCTGCGCAGGCCGGCCCGGGCCAGATGGTTGCGCAGCCCCGGGTCGGCCAGCATGCGCTGGAGCTGCAGCCGCTCCAGCACCGCGCGCATGAAGCCCTCCGAGCGCCGCCGCTGGTACCGGGCGCTGCTCGTCTTCTGGGCCTGCTGCTGGTCCAGGCGTTCGCGCTGCTGCCGGCTCAATTCCTCGCGGCGCCGGGTCACGGCCTGCATGCGGTCCTGGAGGGTGTCGCGCTGCAACAGCGGCAGGCCCACCGCCACGATGGTAACGAAGGCGCCCGCGCTGGCCAGCAGGGTGATGAGGGTGGCGGGGTCGAGAAGGCTGCCCATGGCGGATCAGACCTCGAAGTTGACCATCTTGTGCATGATGAAAATGCCCAGCCCCATCCACAGACCCACGCCGGCCAGCATGACGTGGCCGGCGGTGTTGGCCACCAGGACGCCGATATAATCGGGCGTGATGAGCGTCAGGCCGAGGGCCACCACGAAGGGAAGCGACCCGATGATCATGGCCGACGACTTGGCCTCGCTGGCGAGGGCCTGGACCTTGTCCCCCATTTTCTTGCGTTCGCGCAGGACCCGCGACAGGTTTTCCAGGGTGTCGGCGAGGTTGCCGCCCGTCTGGCTCTGGATGATGATGACGATGGCGAAGAACTTGAGCTCCGAGGTGGGCATGGTCTGGAGCGAGCGCTCCATGAGGTCCTCCATGGTCATGCCCAGCTTCTGGCCCTCGGTGATCTGGCGGAAGATCTCGCCCACGGGCTCGGGCGATTCCCGGCCCACGATCTTGAGGCACTCGCCCACGGGCAGGCCGGAGCGGATGCCGCGCACGATGACGTCCACGGCGTCGGCGAAGTTCTGGGTGAAGTGGCGCTGGCGGCGCTCCGCCTTCTTCTTGAGGAAGAAGCGCGGCGCGCCCAGACCGAAGATGACGCCGATGAGCGGCGCCGCCGGCATGGGCGCGCCCAGGGGCACGGAGGCCACCGCCGCCACCACGCCGGCGACGGCGGAGGCGATGTAGAAACCGGTCTCACTGACGTTGAGCCCGGCCTGGCGCAACTTGACGCGCAGGGAGCGCTTCTGGTGGGCCTTCTGCTTGGCTTCCAGCTCCTTGACGGCGCTTTCCATCATGCGCCGGCGCGACGTGGGTCCTTTTTCACCCTTGCCGCCACGGGCGCGCCCGCGCCCGGCCGCGGCGACCCACTGCTTGCGGCGCTCCAGGCGGTCGTTGCCGCGCGCCTGGCCGTAGAGCACCCCGGCGAGGCTGGCGAAAAGCACCAGCAGCGCGGCGGCGAGCAGCACGGGCAGGGACAGCAGACCGGCAGGCATGAGGCATCTCCGCGCAAGGCTGTGATGGCGTCGGCCCTATTCCTCCAGGGCCTCGGCAAGCTCGCGCTCCAGGCCGAAGTAGCGCGCCTTGTCCCAGAACTTGGGGCGCAGGCCGGTGGGCCGGTGGCGGCCCACGATGTTGCCGTTCTCGTCCTCGCCCTCGATCTCGTAGACGAACAGGTCCTGGAGGGTGACCACGTCGCCCTCCATGCCCACCACTTCGCTGACGTGGGTGATCTTGCGCGAGCCGTCGCGCAGGCGTGACGCCTGGACGATGACCTGCACGGCGCCGCTGATCTGTTCCCGGACCGTCTTGACCGGCAGGTTGAAGCCGCCCATGGCGATCATGTTCTCGATGCGCGACATGCATTCGCGCGGGTTGTTGGCGTGAATGGTGCCCATGGAGCCGTCGTGGCCCGTGTTCATGGCCTGCAGGAGGTCGAAGGCCTCGGGGCCGCGCACCTCGCCCACGATGATGCGCTCCGGGCGCATGCGCAGGCAGTTGCGCACCAGGTCGCGCATGGTCACCTCGCCGGTGCCTTCCAGGTTGGGCGGCCGGGTCTCCAGGCGCACCACGTGCGGCTGTTGCAGTTGCAGCTCGGCCGAGTCCTCGCAGGTGATGATGCGTTCGTCCGTGTCGATGTAGCGGGTCAGGCAGTTCAAGAGTGTCGTCTTGCCGGACCCCGTGCCGCCGGAGATGACGACGTTGATGCGGCAGTTGCCGATGATCTTGAGAAGGTCGGCGCCCTTTTCGGTGATGGAGCCGAAACTCACCAGGGAGTCGAGCGTGAGCTTTTCCTTCTTGAACTTGCGGATGGTGAGCGCGGGGCCGTCGATGGCCAGCGGCGGCACGATGACGTTGACGCGCGATCCGTCGGCGAGGCGGGCGTCACAGATGGGGCTGGCCTCGTCCACGCGCCGGCCCACGGCGGAGACGATGCGCTGGCAG
>CAJXLG010000058.1 GCA_913055885.1 uncultured Rhodospirillales bacterium | reverse complement strand
ACGTGGTGCTGGTGGGCGGGGCGCCGGGGCGCGCCGACGCCACGCGCGAGCGCCTGGACGAGGTGGGCCGCCTGACGCGCGGGCGCCGGCCGCCGCGCGTGGGGGTGGTGGCCCTGCGGCCGTCGCGCGAGGAGGCCGTGCGGCTGTTCCGGGCGGGGGCGCGCGGCTACATCTCCGGCGAATCCGGCATCCAGGAACTGGGCGACGCCGTCGCCACCCTGCTGGGCGGCGCCATCCACGTGTCGCCCGACATCCAGCGCGGCCTTGCCGAGGAGGCCCTCCTGGGCGGCCCGCCAGCCGGGGACGGCCCGGCGGCGCCCCTGAGCGACCGCGAGTACCAGGTCATGCGGCTGCTCGCGGAAGGTCTCGGCTGCCCGGAGATCGCCCGGGTGCTTTCCATCAGCGTGAAAACCGCCAACACCCACCGGGGCGCCGTCCTGCACAAGCTGGGCCTGCGCAACACCGTGGAACTGGCCCGTTTCGCCATCCGCGAGGGCCTGGTGGCGGCGTGATGGCCGCCCGGCCGGAAAGGCCGGGTGCCGGGCATTTGGCGTCCGCTCTCGGAAAATTTCCCATGCCCCGGCAGGCCCGTATTACGGGCGAAAATCGTCCATACCGCAATTTCAGCGAGCGTCCGGCTTTCGTAGGTTTTCCCTGCGTCACGGCGACAGGGCCGGCGGCGCCCCGGGAAGACCGGGATGATCCAAGACCATCCACAAGCGAAACGGGACGAAACGCCATGAGCCACATCACCATCATGAACAAGGCCAAGACCTCCTGCCGCGTGAACATGACCCAGGACGGCAGCCTGAGCGGCATCATTCCCCTCACGGCCGGGGGGTCGGTGGACGTGCCCACCACGGCGTCGTACACGGTGTACGCGAGTACCACCCTGGAGGACGGCAACACGTACGTGACCCGGGCCCACACCTTCACCTCCGACAGCCCGCGCGATTTCCGGGCGGAGATCAAGCAGGAGGGCACCGACTTCGTGTTCCACCTGCTGGCCCTGCCCCAGGAGACGCCGGGCCGGGTCACCATGCACAACACGGGGCCGTCCGCGGTGGTGTTCAACGTCGCCCGCAACGGCACGCCGCTCAAGGCCACCTCGGTGGCGAACGCCCTGATGAGCAACTTCGTCAGCCTGAAGGAGCGGTACACCTTCAACGCCATCGTGGACGGCGTCACCACGGCCGACCTCAGCACCACCGACCGTGAGGCGGACATCTCCGTGCTCCCCAACGAGGAGCGCGTGGCCAACTACCGCACCTACCGCGTCGATATCGACTCCTGATCGACCATCGCCAACCGACGGGGTTGCCGGGCGGCCGCCGGCCCGCGGGCCGGCGGTCGCTCCGCCCCGGCACCCAGACCAGGGAGGGCACCATGGCCCAGGACACTTCCCGATCCACCAGCGCCGGGACGGCCCCCGAGAACACGGGCGGTCACCGCCATTTCGACGGCGAAGCGCACCTTTCCGTGCGCTGGTCCCCCCTCTCCGCGCCGGACGGCGACACCAACGGCGACGCGCCCCGCCTCACCCTCACCCTGTGGCTGCGCAACACGGACCAGGCGGACCCGCGCGCCGCCCCGGACCAGCCCGTGTCCCCCGCCGCCGGGCCCCAGCAGGTGACCCTGAAGCCGGGTGCGCCCGGTGTCGCGGGGCACTGGTTCGACCTCGTGCCCGCCGAGGCGCGCAACGCCGATCCCGATCGGGGCCCGGACGCGCCGCTTCTGACGCGCCAGGCGCGCGGCCTGGCGTGGCTGGAGCCGACGCCCGGGGACCAGCCGACCCGGTACGTGTTGCGCGGCCACTTTTCCCTGAGCGCCCACCGCTATTTCGACGGCCGGATCGCCACCTTCCCCGTCCCCGGGCACGGGGACGACGGCGCCACCGGCGGCGGGGATGCCCCGGGAAAGTCCGGCGCCGCCGGTGGCACGGCCTCGGCCGGTGGCTCCGGCGAAAAGGCGGACACGGATTCCGGCAAGGGCTCGGACACCGCCTCCGGCAAAAGCTCGGACACGGACTCCGGCAAGGGCCCGGACACGGACTCCGGCAAAAGCTCGGACACCGCCTCCGGCAAAAGCTCGGACACCGCCTCCGGCAAGGGCTCGGACGAGGCCTCCGGCAAGGGCTCGGACGCGGACTCCGGCGGATCGTCGGGCGGTAAGGCCGCCGGCAAGGGCGGCGGATCGGCCAAGGGGTCCGGCGGCCGCGGCGGGGCCGCCCGCGGGGACGGTGACGCCAAAAGCGGCGGTGCCGGCAGCGGCGGCAGGACCGGCGGCAAGGGCTCCGGCGGCACGGGGGGCCAGGGGCAATGAGCGGCACCGGCGCGGGCATCACGGCGGCCACGGCGGGTCGGCAGGACCTGGGCGGCCCGGGCCGCCTCGCCGTCACCTGGGAGTGGCAGGGCGACGCCCTGCACGTTGCCCTGTGGCGCGGGGATGCGTCGCTTTCCGACCACACCTGCGTCCTCACCGCCGGGGCCCCGGAATGCACCTTCCAGATGCCCGACGCCCCCGGCGGCCCGGCGCGCACCGTGACCTTCGCCCGCATCGCCGACGACGGCCACCTGACCCTGTGGGCCGACGTGCCCCTGGCGGAGAACCGCTATTTCCGGGGCCGCCTGGTCTCGTGGCCGAACGCCGGCACCGGGGCCCCTGATGCTGCCGACGAGGCGGCGCAGGCCGGGCCGGACGCGGGGCTCGACGCCGCGCCCGGTCCCGGCCCGGCCGCGCCCCCCGCTTCCGCCGCCGGTCGGCGCATCGACATCACCAATCCGGCGGCCGCGGACGAGGCCTTCCGCTTCCTGTGGATCCACGGCTGTCCGCCCGCCCGGCCGGCCGACGACCCGGCCTTCCTGGTGGCGCCGGAGGATCTTCCCTTCGTCAAGACCCTGGCCCGGGCACGGTTGCAGGACAGCCCCGGCGCCGCCATGCGCCAGGCGGCGCACGACCTGCGAAGCGGCCGGGGCGGGCACGGCGACGCCTGGGTGCCGGACGTGACGGCCCTGCCCGACCCCGTGCCGGCGCTCCTGGCCCTGCCGTGCCGGCTCCTCGATCCGCCGGACCCGGACGCGCCGCCGCTCGACGCCCTGGCCGACGCCGTGGCCGACACCACGGGCCACGACCCCGGGGACCTGCTCGACCTGTCGGCCGTGACGCGGGCGGTGGCCCGGGTGTGGCAGAGCCTGTGCGCCGCCGCCCTGACGCCGCCGGCCCCCGGCGCGGCCGCCGACTGGCTCACCCTGTTGCGCGTCCACGCCGTGGTGGCCGGGATCGCCGCGGAGCGGTCCCACCTGGCCGACCGGGCGGGCCGCCGGCGCGCCCTGGGCGCCCTGCCGGTGCTGCCCGAAGCGGCCGTGCCGCCGGCGGGAAACGCCCCCGACGCCGGGTGGGCGCGGCCGCTGGGCGTGGGCGACGTGACCGTGGTGGCTCAGGCGACGCGCGGCTACGCGCCGGGCGAGGTGGCCGCCACCGTCAGCCTGATGCCCGGCGAGACGCGCCAGGACACGGCCCACGACGAGGCGTGGCACACGGAGGCCGCGACCCGTGCCGACACGGCCGACGCGGTCTCGGAAACGGCATCGGAAGCGGGCGTGGACGGCCGCCTGGACCACGACCTTCAGGACACCCTCCAGGCCGTGGGGGTCAGCCGCGACTACAACAAGCTCAACCTGGATTACGGCCTGCACGGGGTGTGCGGCACCCTGGACGGCGGCTGGCAGGGGGACGACGGCACGCGGGCGCGCAGCCTGCGCCGCGCCGCCACCTTCGCCCGCACCATCACCCGCCGCGCGCGCGAGCGCAACGGCCGCCGCGTGGCCGCCGCCCGGCACGCCGGCGCCGGCCACCGCGTCAGCACGGCGCGCACCCGCCACATGGACAACAGCACCGGAAACGCGCCCGTCAACGGCCTCTACCGCTGGCTCGACCGCCACCTGCACCTGGTGGCGCGCCGCCACGGCCACCGCCTGGTGGTGGAGGCGCGCGTGGCCGATCCGGCGGCTCCCGTGCGCGAGCGCCTGGAAACGCCCCAGGGGCCGCCGCCGGCGCCCGCCGACAAGGGCATCACCGGGCCCGACGCCATCGACCCGTCGGCGTGGCCGCCGCTGGCGGCGGCCTACGACCCGCCGCCCGAGGCCCCGGAGCCGCCGCGCAGGACGGCGGTGTACACGGCCACCGTCACCCACGACACCCCGGACGGCCGGGTTGACCTGCCGCTGCCCGAGGGCTGGCCCGTGCGCGACGTGCACCTGGCCTGGGCGACCAGCGACGGCCGCCAGCCCCTCACCGGTCTGGTGGGGCCGCTGCCCTTCCGCGCCGGCGGCGACCCGGGCCACGGGGCCGGGTCCGGCGATGGCGGGGGCGCGGACGGCGGCTCGCGGGACGGCGGCAAGGGCGGCGACGCCGCCGTGCAGCCCTTCCAGCACGGCGTCACCGGCCCGCCGCCGGCGCGGGGACACAACAGCCTGAAGCCCGGGCCGCTGGGAGACGGCGCACCCGGACCCGTGGCCGTCACGGTGCACGGCAACGGCACCGCCTTCGCCGTCACGGTCACGGCCACCGTGGACCATCCGCGTTTGGATCAGGCCCTGGCCGTGTGGCGCCAGCACGCCTGGCGCGCCCTGACGGCCGCCCACGAGGCGGCGCGGGCGCGCCACATCGCCGACCGCGCGGCGCGCCTGGACGCCCTGCGCCGGCGGGGCGAGCGCGCCGTGGAGCGCGACGCCCTGGGCCGGGGCGTCATGGCGGTGCTGGCGGCGAACCGGCCGGACGCCGGCGACGGCGGCGACGACGACGCCCCGCCCCCGGCCGACCGGCGTTTCTGGGAAGGCGCCCTGGAGTGGGACGCCATGACCTACACCTTCCACGAAGCGGCGCCCGGCCCGGCCGTTCCCGAACAGCCCTGGTCCGGCGCCGGCACGCCGCGCGACGGCGACAGCGGGCTGTTCGACACCTTCCTGGCGGCGGGCAGCGCGCGTGTGCTGCTGCCCGTGGCGCCGGGCCGCGAGGCGGCGGTGCTTTTCGCCCTGGCGGCGGGCCGGCCGTGGCGGCCCGACGGCACGCCGCCGCCCGTGCCGCCCGACGGCGTGGCCGCCCTCACGGCCCTCGCCGATGCCACGGAAGGCGACGACGGCGCCGTGGTGGCGGCGTGGCGGGAGACCGTTCCCACGGCCCTGATGGTGCTGGAGGCGGGCACCGCCCCGGGCGCCCATGCGACCCCCCGGACCGATGGAGGCGAATCATGAGCCTGCCGCCCCTGGCCCCCCGGCCCGCCACCGCGCCCGCCGCCGTGCCCGTGGGCGCCGTGGTGGCCTACGCCGGCCCCGTGGACGACGCGGCGGAGAAACGGCTCCTGGGCGAGGGCTGGGTGCCGTGCGACGGCCGCGCCCTGTCCGCCGGCTGTTTCGGCGAGCTGTACCGCGTCCTGGGCACCCGGTACGGCAGCGGCCACGGCGACGGCACCTTCCGGGTGCCCGACTACCGCGGCCTGTTCCTGCGCGGCCGCCAGCAGGCGGGCGACACCCCGCAGCGCGACCCGGGCCGCGCCGAGCGCACGCCGCCCGCCGGCGGCAACAGCGCCGACGCCGTGGGGTCGCAGCAGGACTGCGGGCTTCAGGACCACGTCCACCGCTACCAGGAGGCGGGCCGGGGCGGCACGGGCAGCGTCTTCGACCCGGTGGCGGAGGTGCCCCGGCCGGGCTTCACGGAAAGCCCGTCGAAACCCGACGGCACGCCCGACAGCCCCCACCTGCGGGCCGACGAGACGCGCCCCGTGAACGTCTACGTCGTGTTCCTCATCAAGGCCACGCAGCGGGTGGGCTGCCTGCCGCTGCCGGGCCGGGCCGCGCCGCCGGCACCGGCCGCCGGCGCCGGGTAGCCCGCCGCTTCCGGAATGTGCGTGCCGGTGTTTCCCCCCGTCCCGCCCGGCGGCGGGGTCGCCCCACGGTCCGTGTTTGCCCCCCTTGCGCGGACAGCCCCGCCGCCCGCCGGCACGCACGGGGCGGCCGCCGGTCCCCTCCCGCCGGCGGCCGCCCGCCCCCTGCGCCGGGAGGAGGCCCGAAACCGGAAAGGAGCGTGCCATGAGCCATCTGCTTGACAAAACCGTCCCCGTTGCCGCCGCCCTGGCCGCCGCCCTGGCGCTTCCGGCCACCGGCGCCGCGCGCCCGGTGTGCGGTGCCGGGCTGGACGTGAAGCCCGAGCCGACAAGCGCCTGTATCGCCGAACTGGAGACCTTTGCCCGGCGGGTGGGCCTGGACCATCCCACGGCCTTCCGCAATGTCGTGTTGTACATTCGCGCCAACAGGGCGCTGCCGTCGTGCTACGGCACGCGGTCGTCGGGCGAGGCCGCCAGGGACGACCCGGGTTCCGCGGCACGGGCGGCGACCGGCGGCCTCTTCAGCAACCGGGCGGGTCTGCTGCCCGAGACGAGCTGGCACGACGACCAGCGCACGGACAAGGCCACGCAATACGTGGCGGCGGACCTGGGCCGCGCGGGCGGCCAGGCGTCGGGCGGAAGCCCCGATCGCGGGGCGGCGCACCTGATCTACGACACCAAGATGTTCCACAGGAATCCGGACCGGGCGGCCGACGCACGCTGGCGCTTCTGGGTGACGACGGACCGCTACGAAACCGTCGTCAAGTACACGCCGGTCTTCTGCCGCTATCCGGACGCGGACGGCCATGTGTTCGGCGCGCCGTAGAGCGCCGGGACGGCCGCCGGGCCCGCCCCGGCGGCCGCCACCGCCCGCCGGGAAGGAGATGGCGCCATGGGCACCCTGAGCCTCGTCAACCGACGCCGCGAGACGGCCCGTTTCGTGGTCCACCGCGCCGACGGCCCGGGCGCGCGGTTCGCCGTGCCCGGCCGGGGCGCCGTCGTCCTGCGGCCGCCGGAGTCCGTCCGGGTGCACGCCACCCTGGCGCGGGGCGAGACCGTTCTGGACAGCGGCCCCCTGGTCCTGGCGGCGGCGGCCGACGTCACGGTGCGCCTGCGCGACGCCGGCACCGGGCCGCTGTTCGGCCTGGCGCGGGAAGCGCCCACGCGGCCCGGCGCCCTGACGGTGCACGACACCACGGGCGGGGCGGCGGTGCACGTGCGCGAATGGCCCGGTGGCTTCCGCCTCGACACGGCCCTGGCCGGCGGGCCGCCGCTGGTTCTTGCCCTGGCCCCGTGGTTCCGGGTGACGGCCCTGGCCGACGGCCTCACCCTGGCGCCGTGCACGGTGACGGCCCTGCCGGCCGAGGTGGTGCTGAAGGACGCGCGGGACGGCCCGCGCGCGCCCCACACGGGGCGCCCGGCGCCATGCCTCTATACCGCGTGATAGCGGCGCCCGAGCCCATCGCGCGTCCGGATGGTTTGTCGCGGGTCAACACGTCCGGTGCGCCGCATGACGGGTTTCAGGCGGCGGCCCCGACGCGTTCCGCCGGCAGCCAGACGGTGGCGGTGGTGCCTTCGTCGGGGGCGCTGTCCAGGGTCATGTCGCCGCCGTGCATGGCGGCGAGGGAGCGGCACAGCGGCAGGCCCAGCCCCGTGCCCTCGTAGCGCCGGGCGAAGGGGCCCTCCACCTGACCGAAGGGGGTGAGGGCCTTGGGGATCTCCTCGGGGGCCATGCCGATGCCGGTGTCCGTGACGCGCACCACGAAGCTGCCGTCTTCGGCGACGCCGCCGTCCACCGTCACCGTGCCGCCCTCGGGGGTGAATTTCGCGGCGTTGGTGAGGAGGTTGAGGACGATCTGTTTGTAGCGGCGCTCGTCGGCGTGGAGGGTCGGCGGCGCGGCGGGCAAAGCGTCCACCAGGTGGACGTTGTTCTTGTCGGCGCGCGGCCGCACCAGCCGGAAGCAGGCGTCGAGGATGTCGCGCGGGTTGAAGTCGCTTTCCTGAAGCTCGAACTGCCCCACCTCGATCTTGGCCACGTCCAGAATGTCGTTGATGACGTCCAGGAGGTGGCTGCCCGCCGAGTGGATGCTCTCCACGTACCCCTGGTAGGTTCCGCCCAGGGCGCCGAAGTACTCTCCCTTCATGACGTCGGAAAAGCCGATGATGGCGTTGAGCGGCGTGCGCAGCTCGTGGCTCATGTTGGCGAGGAAGTCGCTCTTGGCGCGGTTGGCCACTTCCGCCTGTTCCTTGGCGATGCGCAGGTCGTCTTCCACCTCGCGGCGGGCGATCTCGCTGGCCACCCACTGGCTCATGAGGCGCAGGATCTCCCACTGGCTGTCGGTGAAGGGGGCGGTGCAGGGGGCGGGCCCGAAGAAGCACAGGGTGCCGCGCACGGCCCGGCCCACCTTGACGGGGGCGCCGATGTAGGCGCGCACGCCCAGGGCCTCGGCCCCCGGGTGGCCGGCCTGGTTGCTGTGGGCGATGTCGGTGAAGGCCACGGGGCCATCGGCGGTGACGGGCAGGGCGCACAGGGTGTTGCGCAGGGCCATCCGCATGCCGGGCGCCAGGGGCACGTCCGCCGGGGCGCGCACCTCGGCGATCTCGTGGCTGTCCGTTTCCGGGTCCACCTGGGCGACCACGCCGATGGGCAGGCCGAAAATGGTGCAGCCCTCGTCCAGCAGGGCCCGCAGGCGGCCCTGGAAGTCCAGCTCCGGGTCCGCCACCACGCCGTGCAGCCGGCGCAGGGCACTCTCGCTCTCGCGCACGGCGGCCTCCAGCTCGTCGCGCCGGCGCGCCAGGTCCGCCTCCGCCGCCTTGCGCTCGGTGACGTCCACGTGGAAGGTGAAGACCCCGGTAACGCGGTCGCGGGCGTCGCGGTGGGGCTGGCAGACGGTGTGCAGGTGGGCGGGCGCGCCGTCGCCGGCGGTGGTGGCGAGGTCGAACTGCACGGCTTCGCCCTGGAAGGCGCGCGCCAGCCAGGGCTCCAGGGTGGCGTAGGTTTCGGCGTCGAAGGCCGTCCACACGGGCTGGTCCGTGATGGCGGACAGCGGCCGGCCCAGGAAGTCGGCGAAACGCTGGTTGTTGAAGCGGTAGCGCCAGTCGCCGTCGAGATAGCCCACGAGCGCCGGCACATGATCCGCCACCAGGCGCAGGTGGCGGTCGCTTTCCTCGCGCGCCGCCTCCGCCTCGCGCCGGCGGGAGATGTCGTTGAGGATCACCACGTAGCGGGTCACCCGGCCGTCCCCGGCGCGCACGGGGGTGACGGTCACCTCGCCGAAGAAGGGGCTGCCGTCGGCCCGGCGGCAGGGGGCCTGGACGGACATGGCCTGGCCCGCGTGCAGGGCGTTGTCCACCCGCTGGCGGGCGTCGGCGTCGTCCAGGGTGGCGTAGAGGGCGTCCAGACTGGGGCCCTCGTCGCGGTCGGGGCCGCGCCCCGTGAGCGCGCTGAAGGGGCGGCCGATGAAGCGCACGGGCCAGCCCGGCTCGGCGGGATCCACCACCAGGACGCCCAGGGGGCTGTTGTCCATGGCCGTGCGCAGCTCCAGGTTCGTCTGGGCCTGACGGGCGCGGCGGCGCTCGCTGCGCCACACCACGGCGAAAAGGGCCCCGAAGAGCGCCGCCAGCACCAGGAAGGCGATGCCCGCCAGCCGGTTGCGCGTGCGCTCCACCCGGGCCACGGCGGGCCCGATGTCGTACTGCACGGCGAGGACGCCCAGCGCGTCGCCCGCTTCCCCCGCCACCGGCAGGTGGGCTTCCAGGGCCGTGGTGGGGCCCACGGTGTCGCCGAAGCGCCGCCCCGCCACCTCCCGGCGCAGTTCCACCGGGGCGTGGCCGGCCACGGTCCGCCGGATGGCCTCCCGGTGGGCGCGGGGGTCGCCCAGGGTGGTGCGGTCGGTGGACCAGGCGACGCGGCCGTCGGGAGTGAAGAGGTGCACCCCCGGGACGGGCATGCCCTCGATGCGCCGGCGGACGGCCTCGGCCAGGCGTGCGTCGCGCACGCCGCCGTCCTTTTCGGCGGCGCGGGCCAGGACCCGGCGCAGGGCGGGGGCCAGGCCGTCGCGCAGGGTGTGCGCCAGCTCGCGCGTGCGGGTCTCGTTGACGGCCCGCACGTCGTGCATGACGGCCCGCTGGTAGGTGACGGCGATGATGCCGGTGGCCAGGGCGATGGCGACGAGACCGGCGATGAGGAAGGGCCGCAGCGGCGAACCCATGACGCGGGGCCCCCCTTTCCGTTTCAGGCGCTCCGGGCCGCGGTGTCCACGTCCGGGAAGGTCTCGTCGTTGACGAAGAGCCGCGCGATGGCCTGGACCTCCTCGAAGTTGTCCAGGAAGGCGCGCACACAGGCCGGATCGAACTTGGTGCCGGATTCGCGGCGCAAGAGGTCGGCCGCCTCGTCGGGCGTCCACGCCTTCTTGTAGGGCCGGCTGCTGGTGAGGGCGTCGTACACGTCGCCGATGGCCGTGACGCGCGCCGCCAGGGGAATGGCCTCGCCGGCCAGGCCGTCGGGATAGCCCGAGCCGTCCCAGGCCTCGTGGTGGTGGCGCACGATGGCGCGCAGGATGTGGCCGTGTCGCTCGGGGTCGAGGCCGGCGCCCTCGACGATGCGTTCCGCCATCTCGTCGCCCTTGGCGGCGTGGGTGCGCATGATGGCGAATTCCTCGTCCGTCAGGCGGCCGGGCTTGAGGAGCACGTTGTCGGGGATGGCCACCTTGCCCAGGTCGTGCAGCGGGGCGAAGAGATAGACCAGCTCGACGAACTCGTCGGACAGGCCGTGCTCGCCGGCCAGCACCCGGGCCACCAGACGGGCGTAGTGGGCGATGCGCTCCAGGTGCGACCCCGTCTCCTCGTCGCGGTAGTGGCTCACCTCCTTGGCCACGGCGGCCGTGGAGCGGATGGCCTCGACGGTCTTCAGGGTGTTCACCACCAGCAGGATGATCAGCTCGCGGGCGAAGTCCAGCCCGGTCACCACGTCCTCGGTGAAATAATCGGGCTCGCGCGAATTGAAGAACAGAAAGCCGGCGAGGTTGCCGTTGCGGTACAGGGGCCACGTGACGCTGGAGCGGTAGGCCTCGCGCACGCGGCGGGTGTGGGTGGTGTTGCCGTTGCCGTAGTCGGTGAGGTCGCCGACAATGCGGTGGCCGCCCTCGGCCGCCAGGGCCTGAAGGGAGGGCACGTCGGCCAGATGGGCCTCGTAGTGGACCAGGGGCTCTTCGGTGTCGCTGGCGTGGGCGAAGGTCTTCACCGTGTCCGTGCCCGGGTCGTAGAGGGCGACGGCGATGCGCCCGATGCCCGGGAAGCGGACACGCAGCGCCTCGTGGATGATCCGGAGGCGCTCGGCGAGCGAGCGGGAATCATCCGTAAGGCTGCGATAACCGGGATCGAAGCCCGAAGCGTCCATGCCCGAACCATTCCTTGTCGTCGTGAAGCCTGTCTGTGGGCCGGGCGGCAGCACGGGACGGACGGCACCGCCTGGCGCGGCGTCCGGCTGCCGGCACCTTCACCCCTCACCCCCGGAACATGTTGTTCCGAGTGCAGCTTGACAACAAATCCGGCCCCTTGCAACGGTCCTCCCAACGACCGGGGCCCGAAGGGCCGCTTTGTGTCCCGCAACCCATATGATGGAGGTCTCCGCCATGTCCCACGCCCGCCGTCTCGATCCCTCCATCCTGAAGGAATACGACATCCGCGGCGTCATCGACCAGAATCTGACCCTCGACGACGCGCGCGCCGTGGGCCGCGCTTTCGGCACCCGGGTGGCGGAAAGCGGCGGCACGAGCGTGTGCCTGGGCTGGGACGGCCGCACGGCGTCGCCCGATTTCGCCGACGCCGTGGCCGAGGGGCTCACGGCCTGCGGCCTGGAGGTGCGGCGCATCGGCCGCGGCCCGACGCCCATGCTGTACTACGCCGTGTGGACGCAGAACGCGGGCGGCGGGCTGATGGTCACGGCGTCGCACAACCCGCCGGAATACAACGGCTTCAAGATGATGCTGGGGACGAAGTCGTTCTACGGCGAGGACATCCAGCGCCTGGGCCGCATCGCGGCGGCCGGCGAGTTCGCCGAGGGCCAGGGGCGCGTCGTGGATACGCCCGTGTTCGACGACTACGTGAACCGGCTCATGCGCGACTACGACGGCGAGCGCGAGATCGCCTGCGTCTGGGACCCGGGCAACGGCGCCGCCGGCGAGGTGGTGACGGCCCTGTGCGGCCGGCTTCCGGGCCGGCACATCGTCATCAACGCCGACGTGGACGGCACCTTCCCCAACCACCATCCCGATCCCACGGTGCCCGAGAACCTGAAGCAGCTTCAGGAGACGGTGACGAAGGAGGGCTGCGAGATGGGCGTCGCCTTCGACGGCGACGGCGACCGCATCGGCGTGGTGGATGCCCGGGGACGCATCCTGTGGGGCGACCAGCTCATGGTGCTGCTGGCGCGCGACCTGCTGAAGGAGCGGCCGGGGGCCACCATCATCGCCGATGTCAAGGCGAGCCGGGTGCTGTTCGACGCCATCGGCGAGGCGGGCGGGGAGCCGCTCATGTGGCGCACGGGCCATTCCCTCATCAAGAGCAAGATGGCGGAGCTCAACGCCCCGCTGGCCGGCGAGATGAGCGGCCATCTGTTCTTCGCCGACCGCTATTACGGCTTCGATGACGCCCTGTACGCCGCCGTGCGCCTGACGGGCCTGGTGAGCCGGGCGGGCACATCCCTGGACCAGCTTTTCGACGGCATCGCGGGCACGGTGGCCACGCCGGAGATGCGCTTCCCCGTGCCGTCGGAGCGCAAGTTCAAGGTGGCGGGCGAGATCGAGGAACGCCTCAAGGACGACCCCGACGCCGAGGTGAACACCATCGACGGCGTGCGGGTCTCCACGCCGGACGGCTGGTGGCTTCTGCGCGCCTCCAACACCCAGGACGTGCTGGTGGCCCGCTGCGAGGCCCAGAGTCAGGACGGTCTGGAACGCCTCAAGGACTCGCTTCGCAAGAACCTGGAGGAGTCGGGCGTCACGCCCCCCGACATGGGTTAGGGATGGGGGCGCGGGGGG